>JANMSA010000219.1:0-1623 GCA_031388865.1 Acidobacteriota bacterium
GCCGGTGACTCTCCATACGTCATGCATGCTCGGCGGCGCCAAGGAGACGATGAGCCCCGTGTGCATGACTTGGCCGCCCCCCCTGCTGCGGTTACCCTTCGACGATGCCCGAAACGCGTCCGCTCGCCCTGCTCTTCGATCTCGACGGCACGCTCATCGACTCGATCGAGCTGCTGCTCTCGTCGATGCACCACGCCTTCGCCACGCGCGGAATTCCGGCGCCGAGCGATGCCCGGTGGATCGAGGGCATCGGCACGCCGCTGGTGTCCCAGCTGCGCGAGCTGGTGTCCGACGAGGCCCAGGTGTCGGCGCTCGTCGAGGCCTACCGCAGCCATCAGCGGCTGCACCACGATCGGCTCGTGAGCGCCTATCCGGGGGTGGTCAACACGTTGCGCACGCTCCGCGGGCGCGGCCATCAGATGGCGATCGTCACCAGCAAGGCCGACGAGCTCGCCGCCCGCGGCGTCGCCCATGTCGGTCTCGCGGACTACCTCGACACCATCGTCGGCTGCGACTCCTGCACCACGCACAAGCCGGAGCCGGAGCCGGTCCATGTCGCACTCTCGCGACTCGGCCGCACTGCCGGCGAGGCACTCTTTGTCGGCGATTCGCCGCACGACATCGCCTCCGGGAATGCCGCCGGGGTCGCTACCGTTGCCGCCTCCTGGGGGCCGTTCTCACGGGCGCAGCTCCACGTGGCGGGGCCCACGTACTGGCTCGACAACATCACGGCCCTGCCCACCCTGGTGGCGCGGCTGGGCCAGCCCGATGGTAAAGCATGAACTGCGGGCGACACCGCTCGAGCCACCCGCGAGAACGCTCGAACCACAGGGGCACGGCTTGAACCGCAGAGGACGCAGAGGATCGCGGAGGACAGCTGTTCTCTCGCTCGTTCCAGTTTCAGCCCAACAGCTATTTCTTTGGCTGTTTCAATAATTGAAAAGAGGGTCTTCTCCCGATCGAGTGGGTGAATTGGCATGGAATCAGGGCCGCGCGGTACGAAGGCGTCGGGCTGTCCTTTCTGGGGCACACGTTCGGACGGGAGGGCGCGACCGGGTAGCACTGCTTCGGGTGCGAGGCTCGGCACGGTTCAACAGATTTGGAAAAACGATTTGGCGGATGTGACGGATTCTGCGGATAAGACAAAACACAACTGATGGACGATCGGTCCGGTGGGGTCCTTATCCGCTGAATCCGCTAAATCCGCCTGATCGTTTCACAACATCTGTTGATTTGGTTTTTGGGTCTTCTCCCGATCGAGCGCATCGCGAGCATCTCCGCTGGAGGGCCGACAGGCGTTGAAGCTGCTCCTCGCCGCAAACAAGCGGCTCAACACCGCCTACTATATGCTGAAGGAGTCGTTCGGCCAGCTCTGGGACTATCAGCGCGAGGGCTGGGCCCGGCGCTTCTTGATCTCTGGCGGGCCTCGTGGTCTCCGTGATCCCGAATATCTCCGCCTGAAAATCCTGGGCTGCATGCTGCCGGAACTCTGAAATCACTCCAGATTTACCCACTCAGTTGGGAGAATACCCTGAAAAGAATGTGATTCAAGCTGATTGCGCTCCGGTCCCTGCATTTGTTGTCCTCTGCGATCCTCTGCGCCCTCTGCGGTTCAAAAAAGAC
>JANMSA010000811.1:0-2993 GCA_031388865.1 Acidobacteriota bacterium
GATCGCCTTGTCGCGGAGCTGGCGCTTGGCGAGGCTGAACGCGGCTGCGGGAAGGGAGGCCAGCTGCGTGGCCCGCTCCGAGGCACGGGAGAGAAGACTGGCGGCGTCCGTGACCTCGCCGAAGATGCCCTCAACTTCGGCCTCATCGACGAGGTCACGGACGCCGCCAGTCTTCTCTCCCGTGCCTCGGAGCGGGCCACGCAGCTGGCCTCCCTTCCCGCAGCCGCGTTCAGCCTCGCCAAGCGCCAGCTCCGCGACAAGGCGATCACGCGCGCGAAGCACTACGTCAACGAGCTCGACGCGGAAATCCGCGACCAGTGGAGCGACCCGGCCACACTGCTCCGCGTCAGAGAGTATCTGGCGCGCACGGTTCGCAAGTAGCGTTCGAGATGGCGCGAAACCATATACTCCCTCGATGATCCGCGCTCTCCTTGCTCGCGAGAATGGTGTCGCCTTCGAGCAGCTCACGGGCGACGAACTTCCGAAGAACGGCGTCACTGTCGATGTCGCCTACTCGTCGCTCAACTACAAAGACGGACTCGCGGTCACGGGTCGCGGGCGGATCGTCCGCAAGTTCCCGATGGTTCTCGGGATCGATCTTGCGGGGACGGTCGTGGACTCGGACACCTCTGAGTTCAAGCCGGGCGACCGCGTGCTTGCAACCGGGCAGGGGCTCGGCGAGTCAGCGTGGGGCGGCTATACGCAGCGCGCCAGCGTCCGTCCGGATGCGCTCGTCCCCGTGCCCGAGGAACTGTCGCTGGAGCAGGCCATGCACATCGGCACAGCCGGAATCACGGCCATGCTCTGCGTGATGACCCTCGAGCAGTACGGCGTCCTACCCGACGAACGGGAGATCGTCGTCACCGGCGCAGCAGGTGGGGTGGGCTCGCTCGCCGTGATGCTGCTCGCGCGGCGCGGCTACCGCGTCGCCGCATCGACCGGTCGCGCGGAACTGGCGGACTATCTCCGCGGCCTCGGCGCCACATCGATCATCGCGCGTGAGGAGCTCGCGACGAAAGGCGCCACCATGCAGTCGGAGCGCTGGGCAGGCGGAGTCGACACTGTGGGCGGCGAGACGCTTGCGAACGTCTTCGCACAGACGGTGTACGACGGCGCGGTGGCCTGTTGCGGCATGGCTGGCGGGCATGAGCTCAACATCGCCGTGTGGCCTCTCATCCTCCGCAACGTCTCCCTCCTCGGCGTGAGCTCGCTGCGCACATCCAAGGCGAAGCGCATCGCAGGGTGGTCCCGACTGGCGAAGGACGTCGATGCGACCAGACTGGCGGAGCTGTCGCGGACCGAGGCGCTGTCGGATATCTTCACGCTCGGCGAGGAGATTCTGTCCGGAAAGGTCCGCGGTCGCGTGGCCATCGACGTGACGCGCTGACTCCGACACCTCGCCAATCCTCAGCTGCGTATACTGCGCGCGATGATCTACGTCGCAATGGGCGACAGCATTTCCGTTGACGACTACCCCGCACGCGAGACCGGCGTCCCCGATATCGGCGCCGCTTCCCTTTTCGCGCGGGAGTTGCGCGCACGCGATCCCGACCTCGTCTTCGACAATTTCACCGTGGACGGTGCGACGACGGACGACGTTCTGCGCGAACAGCTCCCGCTCGTGACAGAGACCGCGGCGGAAGCGATCGTCACGCTCACGGCCGGCGGCAATGACCTGCTCGCCAACCTCGGCACCAGCCGTCCGCCCGTGCGCCTGGTCGAAGGGGTTCTGGAGCGTCTGGTGCGGATCGTCGACGAGATCGGGCGCCTGCTCCCCGGTGCGGCGATCCTCCTGGGCACGGTCTACGATCCTTCGGACGGGACGAACATCCTTCGCGGCGAGCGCCTCGATCGCGAGGCGACCTGGCTCGCACGCGTCAACGACGGAATCCGCACACTGGCCGCCGAACGGGACAACGTGCGCCTCGCGGACATCCACGCGCGCTTCCTCGGCCATGGCATGCTGGTCCCCGAAAAGGACCGCTGGTACTGGTCCGGCCTGCTCTTCGAGCCGAACGCGGAAGGCGCGCGACAGGTGGCCGCGATGTGGATGGAGACGCTGCAGGCGCTGCGTCAGGACTCGGTCGCGTAGCCCGCACTCACCCATGCGGAGGTCCCGCCGACGATGTCGTAGAGCTGATGGAAGCCGTGGCGCTGCAGAATGCTGGCGGCCACCGCGGAGCGATACCCTCCCGCGCACACGACTGCGGTCGGCTGCGTGGAGTCAAGCCCGCCCAGCTGCGTCTTCAGATCCGAAAGCGGAACGTTCTTCGCTCCCGGCAGATGACCCGATGAGTACTCCCCTGCAGCCCGGACGTCGAGGAGCTGCAACTTCTTTCCATCCTCGTAGAGCTGCGCGTACAGCTCAGCAACCGACAGTTGCGGCGTCATTTCGAGATCGAGTCCCGCCGCAGTCCAGGCCCCGATGCCTCCATCCAGATATCCGGTCACGTTCTCCAGCCCGACACGCGCCAGGCGCATCTGAGCCTCGCGCGCCCGCTCTTCGTTCTCGGCGATGACGATCAGATGGTCGGTGCCCGCAAACATCTGTGCGGCCCACGAAGCAAACTGTCCGTCGAGACCAATGTTGACGGAGCCGGCAATGTGCGCAACGCCGAACGATCCGCTATCGCGAACGTCGAGCAGGCGTGCTCCGCATCGGACACGAATGGTCAGGTCGTCCGCCGTCAGCGGCGTGAATGGCAACTCGCTGAGTCCGCGGGCGCCGCGGCGGTTCATCTCGGCGTCCATCGAAAAATACTTCGGCGCTGGCGGGAGGTCGGTCGTCATCAGGCGGACAAACTCGTCCCGCGGCATCGGCTGAAGCGCGTAGTTGTCCCGACGCTGCTCGCCGATCGTCGATGAGCGCTCCTTCGAGATGTTCCGGCCGCACGACGATCCGGCGCCGTGTGCCGGATAGACTTCGACATCGTCGGCCAGCGAGAGTAATTTTCCATGGAGCGAGTCATAGAGGATGCCCGCCATCTGTTCGG
>JANMSA010000814.1:0-4362 GCA_031388865.1 Acidobacteriota bacterium
AGGAGGTCACCGGTTCGATCCCGGTCAGGTCCACCAACCTCAGCAATAAATTCAACGTTTTGGATAGCTGGACGTCCATCCTCAAGCAACGCGAGTACCAAACGGGGGCGGGCTGCCCGGTCTCGAATACGTATGCCAGCCGCCGGCAGCCAATCCAAGTCGATCGCCACGTACGTCGAACGCACGCGTCAAGACTGTTCGAAGCACGGGATACGGACCGACGACAACTCCGAGCCGGACGTTCTTTTACGCTCTACCAGAGGCCAGCCCTCAGGCTGTGGATGCCGGTTCCCCGGGCGATTCTAGACGCGCGCACAGTTCGTCCGCCCCGAGATTCAGTCTTCGCTCCCTCGGTCGATCAAGCCCAGAGCCCGCACTCGAGGATGACGCAAACCTGACACATCTCTGACCTCGATTGGGGTCGTCACCATTAAGATACGGCTACTTGTGTTCCGCGCACCCCACTCCCTGCTTGCGGCGCTCGTGGCGACGACAATGGTGATCACGGCGGCGCTGGGCTGGGCTGGATGGCGGCTGCTGGATCAGCAGCGCGCCATTGATGAACAGCGCGCGCGCGAGCAACTCGAAAGCCGCGCCGACTCCATTGCGTCGGGAGTCCGTGGAATCCTGGCGGAGGCGGGTGAACGGCTTAGTAGTTGGCTCCCCGCTCCGGCATCTTCACCTCCGGCCATCGACGGTGCCGTCGTGGTGACGGTGAGTCCTGACCAGGTTCTCGTGGAACCGCCTAACGGGCTTCCGTTCGTGCCCATCGCCCAAGGAGAACCGGCTCCGGCCGACGTCTTCTTCAGAATCGAAGCGCTAGAGTTTGCCGCGAGTCAACTTGACGCCGCAGCTGAACGATATCGCCTTCTCAGTCGCCATCACGACGCGCAAGTGCGCGCGGGTGCATTGCTCCGACTCGGCCGGGTGTTGCGAAAGTCGGGCGACTTCACCGGCGCGGTAGCGGCGTACAAGCAGCTCACCGCGCTAGCCGCCGTGCGTACGGACGGTCTCCCCGCTGAACTGGCGGGCCTCGCTGGCCAGCGTTCGGCGTATGTCGCCATGGGAGATCCTGAACACGAGCGGCGCCTCGCTGCCCAACTGCTGCAAGGTCTGGACGGCGGACGCTGGCGCATCACGCGAGGTGCCGCAGAGTTCTATCGCAACGAAGTCAGCACGGCCAGCCGGCCAGATTCCTGGCGGCTCGCGGACGCCTTGACCGAAGTGTGGCGGGAAAGAGACGGCGGCCGGTTGCCAGCCCGCGGTCAACGCGTGTTCAGGAGGGATGGCCGGAGTGTGCTCGTGTTATGGCGATCCAGTGCGGGCCGTACCGCGCTTCTCGCGGCCTTCGCCCAGGGGTTGTTCCCCGCGGGAACCTCGGCAGGAATCGTGTGGCAACTGGCGGATCCAGAAGGACAACCGATTGCGGGTGACGTCGCCGCACCCGCGCAATCGGTGGCGCGTATCATCGGGAATTCTGACTATCCCTGGACGCTCCATGTGTGGGCCACCTCACAGCTTCAGCTGAGCGCACGAAACAACCAGACGATGTTACTCACGATGATGGCCGCCATGCTGGCGTTTGTGTGGGGCGCGTCGTACTTCATTGGTCGCGCGATCTACCGCGAAGCCGCCGTGGCGCGCTTGCAATCGGACTTCATTGCGGCGGTGTCTCACGAATTTCGCTCGCCCCTCACAACAGTCCGTCAGATGGCCGAGATGCTGGAAATGGGCCGGCTCCCCACGGAGGAGCACCGCCATAGGTATTACCGGATTCTCGCCGGCGAAGCGGCGCGCCTGCAGCGGCTAGTGGAGACGCTGCTCAACTTTGGACGCATTGAAGCCGGCGCCCAGACGTATCACTTGGTCGATGTCGACGCCGCGACACTCGTGCGATCAATCGTCAAGGAGATCGAGCCTCAGGCGCGCGATCTAGGGAAGAAGATTGAGATCAGCAGTCCTGACGCCGGAATGCAAGTCTTGGCCGACGAGAGCGCGCTGTCACTCGCGCTGCGGAACCTGATCGACAACGCGATCAAGTATTCGCCGAACGAGCCGACCGTGTGGGTTCAATGCAAAAAAGTTGATAGTCTCGTGGCTATTTGCGTGGTCGATCACGGTGTGGGTATTCCGCGATCGGAACAGCAGACGATTTTCCGCAAGTTTGTGCGCGGCCGCGCGGCGATTGACGCAAGTATCAAGGGCACCGGTCTCGGACTCGCGATGGTGCAGCAGATCGTGTTGGCGCACGACGGCGAAATTCGACTCGAGAGCGACTCCGGGCGCGGCAGCACGTTCACGCTGCTGTTGCCAGCCCGCGCTTCGGACTCTGGGGTAGGGACTGCGGGCGTCCTCGGGCCGCAGCCTGACGCCCGGAGTCCGGAGTAGGGAAGTTCAGGATGGCCAAAATTCTCATCGTTGAGGATGAACCCGGCATCGCGCTTGCGCTCGAAGACGACCTCATCCTCGAAGGCTACGGGACGGAGGTTGTCCTGAACGGGCTCGACGCGGTGAAGCGCGCGCGCGAGCACACCTTCGATGCCATCGTCCTCGACATCATGCTGCCCGGTAAAGACGGGTTTGAAGTATGCCGCGAGCTTCGCCGGAGCGGTGTGCGGACGCCCATCCTGATGCTCACGGCTCGGGCGCAGGAGGCCGAGAAGGTGCTCGGTCTGCAAGCAGGGGCCGACGACTACGTCACGAAGCCGTTTGGCGTACGTGAGCTACGAGCCCGGATCGCAGCGCTATTGCGCCGCAGCCATGCCGGATCGGCGCCGCCGGTCGTCCGCATCGGCGATGCTGAAGTGGATTTCGCGCGGGGGGAAATCAGGCGTGGCACTGAAACAACGTCGCTGACACCGCTCGAGTTCCGTCTCTTGCAGACGTTCGTACGCGCTCGTGGACGAATCCTCCCACGCGAACGGTTAATTGCCGAAGCCTGGGGTCCCAACACATTTGTATCCGATCGTGTCGTCGACAACCACATCGGCAGCCTGCGCAAGAAGCTCGAGCCCGATTCCGCTGAGCCTCGCTACCTGCGGAACGTCCGTGGTCTCGGGTACAGGCTTGACGACTGAAATCTGACGCAAAGCTGACGGTTTCCGACCTGGTGTTCGCACAGTCGATTGGTAGGCTGCACGCCAAGGAGTGACGCCATGAAGAGACTGTCTTTGATATTTATCGCGGCGCTGCTGGCGGCGGGGTCGCAGACGACCCGTGCACAGCAGAGCAACGTGCAGAACGAGAGGCTGCTCGCGAGTGCGCAGCACAAAGCGACGGTTGACGGCGACTTACAAAGCGCCATCGAGGAGTACAAGAAGATTGTTGCCGGCGCCGGGACGACCCGGACGGTCGCGGCCCAGGCGCTCGTCCGCATGGCCGAGTGCTATCAAAAGCTGGGTGACCGCGAAGCCCAGAACATCTACCAGCGCATTCTCCGAGAGTACCCGGACCAAAACGACGCGGTAGTCGTCGCGCGGGCTCGCTCGCGCGCCACCGCCTCAGTTACGCGTCCAAAGGGTGACAGGCCGGTGTGGACAGGGCCGAATGTGGATTTGTTTGGCACAGTGTCTCCCGACGGTCGCTATCTCACCTATGTCGATTGGGGTGGAGCCGGCAACGTGATTCTGCGCGACCTCGCGGCCGGCACCGACCGGCCGCTCACCAGGAATGTTGCGTACGGCCAGTTTGGGCAAGCCGGGTTCTCCGCGATTTCAAAGGACGGTACGCAGGTCGCCTATGGCTGGGAGAACCTCGAAGGCGGCCATGAGCTTCGTGTCGCCAGGTTAGACGGCGCCGGCGTCCCCGCGTTCAGTCGCATCCTCAAGAACGAGGATTTCGCTGGTATTTCGCCGTACGACTGGTCGCAGGACGGCAAACGGGTAGCCGTCCATCTCAAGCGGAAAGACCTGACGGGGCAAATCGCCTTGATCGGTGTCCAGGATGGCACATTGCGCATCCTGAAGTCCGTGGACTGGCGCGGGCCGACAAAAATTTTCTTCTCACCCGACGGCCGGTACATCGCGTATGACCTGTCGGTCGGCGACACTAACGAGGAGAGCCACGTGTTTCTTCTCGCCATCGATGGCAGCCGCGAAACCCCGGTCGTCGTGGACCGCAGTCGCAATGTGATCATGGGCTGGTCGCCGGACGGGAAGCATCTCCTGTTTGCCAGCGACCGGACGGGCGGAATGGCGCTTTGGGCTCTCCCGGTCGCTAACGGAAAGCCCGTGGCCTCGTCTCGCCTGGTCAAAGCGGACATCGGAACGGATCGCTCTCTCGGGTTGAGCGCCTCCGGCACGCTGTACGTCTTCAAGGGCAACAACACCAGGTACTTGCGCGTTGCCTCCATCAACGTGGATG
>JANMSA010000842.1:0-4941 GCA_031388865.1 Acidobacteriota bacterium
CTCGGGATGACAGCACCTGAGACAAAGCGCCCGAGGAGCGTTTTCTGCCGCGGACTCCTAGCGTCGAAGGGAGCGACGGCGGAGCGCGGAGACGACGGCGACGGTTTGCGGCGTGCCCATCGAATTGTTGTACGTCACGGACTCGACCATTCCTGCGCCATCGCTGATGATCGCCCCCAGGAAGTAGGTCCCGAGAGTGAGGTTGCGGGGAACGGTGAAGCTCCGGCCGGAACGGCCGTCGTCCCAGAAGGCTCCCGGTTCGATGGGGCCAGGGAAATCGAGCAGACCAAGCAGCGTGTCGGCATTGCTGATCTCCAAGTCTGCCGAAAGGTAGAAACGGAGCTGCACGCCATCCACGGTTTCGTTTCCTACATTCTCGAGCCCGAAGTTTCGGATGGTGACAATGCCGCCGCGCACCGCAATAGTCGATGCCTCGATCGGTGTCGTAGCCGCGTAATCGGTGAGGTCTGCGTCGAACGAAAAAGGATACGCCGCCAGATCGGTAGTCCTTAGAGCCTGCGCGGGATACGCGGCGCGAAGTTCCTGCGTATCCGCGGCGGCAACGTACTGCGCGGCAAAGTCTTCGTAGAGGTTCATCGCCGAGATGTTGCTGACGTTGTGGTGGAAACCGAGGCTGTGACCGAGCTCGTGAACGGCCGTCGCACCGTAGAGCGCCGGGCCAACATCACGGAAGTCCACGGGTCCGGTCGCGCGGTAGCCGCGAATGAAATCGGAGTTCATGATCACATCCGTTTCGGCGAACGTTCCGCAGATCGCCTGAGGCGGTTTCGGACAGGCGTCGAAGTCACCGCTGGCGCTGAGCGGCGACATGTAGGTGATTGCGAACGTGATCCGGTCCATGTGGATGCCATACCGCGCGGAAGCGGTTGTGCTGTCGAGGAACCCGATCTCGTTGGCGCCGTTTGGAGCCATCACTCCGTCGCCCGGGCGAGCCTCGAAGACGGTTGCGTAGCGATTCCACTTCGTGAACTCGTCCGCTGCAGCCTCCGCGAAATCGGCGTTGTCCAGGTGCTCGATCTGCCACGGAACGGGCGTTGCCGCGAACCCGCCGCAGGTGCAGCTTCCGGCATGACCCTGGGCGTGCAGAGGCGCTGTAGTGAGGAGGACGATCAGGATCAGCAGGAGACGCCTCATCGATCGAACCTTACGTTGCTGCGCTCGCGGATCTCGTGCCGTACGAATCGCCGCAGGTCGTCGAGGGATGCGTGGCGTGAACCGCGCTCGCCGGTCGGTCGAAACTCCTGATCCGGTACGCTGCCGTCGCCATTCCGGACAGCGGGATCCGGCAGCATGGGCCTGGAAGTCATTCGCTTCGAACGACCGATCGTTCCGTGCTCATCGACGCTGAGCCACGTCCCGTCGGGCGATGCGAGGCGCCCGGCGCCGCGAACGGTTTCGACGAGAAACAAGCCTTGTCCCCAGCCGACTGCCGGGACCGGGCGACCTGCGGTCGCATCGAGAAAGATCACATATCGCGACCCGGGCTGCAGACGAGGAACGCCGTCGATCCCGACGCTTCGTCCTTCTGCACGGCCGCCCGCGAATCGCAGAGTGAGGATGAGGCCTGGGATCTGCGTCCCGCCAAGGGTTTCGTGGACGCGTGCGCGATAGTCCGTCCACACCATCCCCGCGTCGCCGGCTCGTGCCGAGACGTCGATCACGTCCAGGACGAGCACCGCGGCAGCGCGGTCGCGGAGCTCAGTCAGTGACAATCGCTGAACCCGCGTGGCGCGTACGGGCATCGCAGCAAAGAGAGCGCAAATCAGGGTAGCGAGAGCGGTCCGGATCACGGGGAAGCGACCATGATAGCGGCTGGGCGTGGTCTCGGCGAGCGCCGCCGCCTCTTCGTCCAAATGCCGCGTGACAGACAACGGCTACGCTTCTTGCATCTTTTGTGGCCATGCGTTCCATGAGACCACTCTCGGCCCTGTTGCTTCTCACCGCGATTGGATGCGCGGCAAATCCTCCCGGTAATGCGACCAGCACGGCGACTCTGTCTGCCGCATCCCTCGCAGCCGACCTGCGCGCTGCCGGTCTGATAGTCGAAGACAAGGGGACGGTCGAACAGCCTTTCTTCAGTGTTCCAGCCCGCGTCTTCACTGCTGACGGGAACGACGTGCAGGTCTACGAATTCGACAGCGCTGCTGCTGCCGGGAAGGCCGCTGCCGATGTCGCCCCCAACGGTGGATCGATCGGCACGACGATGATGTCGTGGATGGCGCCGCCGCACTTCTTCCGCAAAGATCGTCTGATCGTCAACTACCTCGGCACCTCGGAGAAGACCCTCACCGCGCTCCGGAACCGGCTCGGGCCGCAGTTCGCGGGACGATAGCGCTCCGCGATCGCGGCGGCCAAAGTGCGCCTCTGCAAGCAGCGTTGAGCGAACCGGAAGGGTGCGCGACGAGCAAGTATCTCATCCTCTGGGCGTCATCGCTGGGTAGTTGCTGCTGTGTCGCTGCGCTGTTGTCAGTTGTCGGTTCTCTGTGCCTCGTCGCCTGGACGTCAACCCCTGCGAGCGCCTCGCGCCGGATACGCTAGCTGTCGTCCAGGGCAGGGGCCCGCAGACAACCGACAACCGACAACTGACAACAGCGCAGCGACACGCGTTTCAGCCGTACACCACGTACGCCACGGCGTGGGTGATCACGTCGCGCGTCTACTATTGCGCCTCCGCCGTCAGTGTCCGATACGACCACGCCACCGATCTTCCAGGCGTGGAATCGCTGTCGCGGCATGCCGCCTTGGCGCGAGCACCGCCGAATCCGGCTACGACAGCTGGGGGCCGGTCCAGCGCACGCAATTTACTCCGCTTCACCGCCACGCTGGCCTACGCTCACGCCGGCGAAGTGCTTCTCTGCTTCGGCAGCACGATCCGTGTCGACGACGCGGACATGCCGTTCGGGGAAAATTGTGCTGATGGCCTGTGCGCGGTAGGCAAAGATTCGATCGAGATCGCGACGTACCCACCATCCTCCGAACACCTGCCCAAGGAGTCCGAAGGGGAGCTCGTATTCGACACGATCGAGCATCGTCACGCCGTTCCCGGCCTCGCGCAGTGTGTGCGCGTGACGCCACCGGCGGTACGGTCCGCGCAACTGCTCATCCACGAAGTAGGCGCCGTCTTCCCATTCGCTGATGAGTGAAGTCCACGCCACGGCGATTCCCAGAATGCGGATGCGATAGCGGATGCGATGTCCGGCGCGCAGAGGGCCCGGGGGTGCCTCGACGACCTCGAAGCCGAGGGAGGGCGGCGTGATCCGAGCCAGGTTGTGAGGATCGCTGAAAAAGGCGAACACCTCCGCCTGCGGCGCGGAAACAAACGTCTCACGTTCCAGAATGAACATCTCGCTACGGTACATCGGCGGAACGGAGATCGTTCCGTCAGACCTCGCTGGTGCGCCTCGTGACGTGAGATCCCGCTTCCGCCGTCCGCAGCGCGCACCCTCAGGTGCAACACATCTTCATCGAGGCGGAATCGCTGAAGGTGACTGCGACGGAACATGGAGTCGGAATGCGGGCCTCACAGCGCGAGGCCGGCATTCCCTCGCGCGATCAGGATTCCTGAAGAGCCGGCCCCTGGATTCTCATGCCGCAGTTGCAGCCGGGCAGCGCGAGTGCCGATGGCCCCGGCCGGCTGCGGCGTCCATGTGCAGGAAGAACCGCCGACGTTGACCTTGCGCTGAATGGAGCGTACTAATTCCACTCCGCAGCCATACGAGGAGGAAACCATGTCGATCACGGGACCCCGTTCGCCCCGGACTCTTTTCTTCATCTTTTTATCTTCAGTTCTCTGGATCGTTCCTGCGGGTTCAGGATTCGCGTCGTCTCAATCACCTGCCGCTTCGCCGGCGCAGTCCGAGTCGCGGCAGGAGGATGAAGAGAAACCGGTCCTGCGCACGGACATCACAGTGGCGGCGACGCCATCACCCGACAAGACGGAAGTGACCAGCGACGTTCGCGCGCTCCCGGCGAACGCCTCGGTGCTCTTCGATCCCGCCACCGAAGTGTCCAATGCCCGTGAGCCGGGGGAGATCATCCGCGCGCTACCGGGCATGGACTTCGTGTTCTACGGTCAGGGCGGAATCCCGTCGGGGCCCTCGGTGCGCGGCTATACCGACCGCAACTTCGGGCAGGACATGGCGGGCTTCCTCGACGGCATCCCGCTGAATCTTTTCGGCTTCGTGGCCTCGCATGGTGCGCTCGACCTGACGACGCTGCTGCCCCAGTCGATCGAGCGCATCGAGCTGATCCGCGGTCCGTTCAACTCGCGATACGGCGACTTTCATCGCGGCGGCAGCTTGAACTTCGTCACGAAATCACGGATGGCGCGATCGAGCGCCGACCTTGCCGTCGGTTCTTTCGGGACGGCCCGAGCGAACCTGACTTACGGAAGGGCATCGAGTGACGACGGCCGGGTCTCGTTCTTCACGACCTTGGATGGGTATCGCACGAACAGCTACAGCCGCAACTCGGACCTCAATCGCGTCAACGGATATCTGAAAGTTCTGGTGCCGGTGGGCGCCACGCGCTTGAGCGTCGCCGGGTCGGCGTTTGCGAGCGACTGGGACGCCCCCAGTTATCTCGACCTCGCGCAGATCAGGAGCGGAGCGGTCTCGGACAGGGACTTCATCAACGTCAGCGACGGTGGAAAGCTCCAGTCCCAGACGCTGTATGCCACGCTCCGAGGTGGTCCGGGAAGCGACGAGTGGTCGGCCACGGGATGGGCGGTCCAGCGCTCCTGGGATCGGTGGCGGCACGACCAGCTGATCTCGCCGGCGACGACGCAACTGCACCAGAACGACGAGCGCCTCACACTGGGGATGAGAGCGGAGCACTCGTTCAGCCGGCCGCTGTTCGGGCGCCCCTCGCTGCTACTGGCCGGGATCACGGCACAGCGCGACGATGCCGAGACGCTGCAGG
>JANMSA010000883.1:0-2322 GCA_031388865.1 Acidobacteriota bacterium
AGGTTCCTGACCAGCCGTGGCGCGAGCGGAACCCCGACCAGCAGGCCAAGTTGTGTTTCCTTGACGACGGTCGAACGCGACATGATGGCAAAACCTCGGCCCGTGGCGACCAGGCCCTTCAACGCCTCGGGGCTGCCCAGTTCCATGGCCGGCTGCAGAAAATCGGCGGCGATGCCGATCTTCTGCAGGTAGTGGTCGCTGACCTCGCGGGTGCCGGAACCCGGTTCCCGGCTGATGTAGACATGCTGCGCGAGCACGTTCGGATCGATCGAATTCAGCTTCGCCAGCGGATGCGACGGGGCGCACACCACCAGCAACTCGTCCTCGCACACGAACTCCGTGACCAGCGAAGGCAGCAGCGAATCGCCTTCGATGAAGCCGATGTCGAGGCTGTGCTCCGCGACCTGGTTCTGCACCGCCTCCGAATTCGCCACCATCAGCCGGGGTACGACACCCGGATAGCGGGCGTAGAACTCGCCCAGCACCTGCGGCAGCAGGTAATCGGCGATGGTCATGCTCGCCCCGATCAGCAGCGCACCGGTGATCTGCCCGGTCATGTCCTTGAGCCGCGCATCGAGTTCGGTCGACAGGCCGAGAATGCGCTCGGCGTAATCGCTAACGACGCGGCCGGCATCGGTGAGGGAGATCTGGCCGTGGCCCCGCTCGAAGAGCCGCGCGTTGAAATGCTCCTCCAGCTGCTTGATCTGGAAGGTCACCGCCGGCTGCGTCATGAACAGCGCCTCCGCTGCTTTGGTGAAGGACAAGTGTTTCGCGACCGCTTGGAATACCTGGAGGCGCCGATTGGCCATCAGGTATTGGAACATAAAAAAGGCCAAAAACTAAGCAATCGCCGTTGAGGCAATCCCCTTCATGGGTTCGCATCCCGGGTGCGCGAACCGGCTCATCCATGTCACGGCAGGGCGCCTACGGCTGTTTCGGCGTCTTGTATGCGGTTTCTTTCTGGAACGGTTCCCAGACCGTTTCGAAACCGACAAACCCCTTTTCGTTCGGCGCCATCTGACGCGTGGTCAGATAACGCGCGCGACCGTCAGGAACCTTGGGGGGGGGCTGCTTCGGATTCTGCTCGCTCATAAGTCACCTTTCTTGCCGTGAATTGGGAACTCAAACCGGTCTCAAGCGCGACGGGTCGATATCCGCGCCCGCATGGATCGCCCCGCCCGCTCCTGTCTCTTGCTCCGTTGCCTCGCGCACGGTCAGTATTTCGAGATTGAAGACGACCTCTCTGCTGCAAAGCGGGTTGTTACCATCGACCGTCAGCGTCTCGTCGTCCAGGTGCGTGACGAGAAAACTGCGGGTCTGACCGTTGTCGTTCTCCATGAGGATGGAGGTGCCGACCTGACGATACTCCTCGGGGACGTTCTCGAGGCGATCGGAAAAAACCAGCGACTCGTCCCTGAGGCCGAAGATCTGATTGCCATCGATCACCACTTCGATGGTGTCGCCAGCGCGCTTGCCCTCGAGCTCCATATGGACCGACGGGGCCAGGATTTCGTTGTGTCCGTGAACATAGCCCAACGGGAACTCGACCCTGGTGAGGACGTGCCCCGACTTCCTGTCGGTCACCTTGTAGGTCACCTCGACAAACTTGCCCGCTCGGATAACTTCGCGGACAACTTCGCGGACGACATGCTCAGAAGATCGATGCACCGAAAATCCTGACCTTTCCATCCTCGTAGCCGAGGACAAGCCTGCCGAGCCACTCGCCTTGCTTCTTGGTGCTCCGCTGCCTGTAGAGAACAGTTACATGCTCGCCGCGGCGGATGAGGCCGAGCGAGTCGACTTCTTCGGACAGGTTCCTCGCCAGCTCGCTGTTCGCGAACTGGTGGCCCGCAACGACCTGGTTCATGGCAAGCGCCATGGCACTGGAAAAATTCCTTGCGAACTCTCCGTACTTGCCTTCGTTGGAAGATTTGACGAGGTCGCGCCACAGCGGTCTGGCCATGGCCAGAATTTCTTCATCGGTTTTCTCGGTGATGTTCACGCTGATGTTCACGCGCGGGTCTGCGCGGGCGGAAGAGACCGGTTGCAAAGGGCTTAAACCAGGTGATAGCAAGGCGCCTTCTCCATGGTGTATTCCCCGGTCTTCGGCTCGCGGCGCGAAACCGTCAGCACGTGCCAGTTCGCGTCGTCCAACTTCATGGCGTCGCCCCGGTAGTAGTAACCCGGCCAGCGGGTCTCCTTGCGGAACAGCGTGTGCTGCGTGACGCACTCGGCGGCGCGATGACGGTGCTTCAATTCCCACGCACGCAGCAATTCGTGAAGGTCCTTCGCGGCCAGACTCTCGAGGTCTTCCTCCATGAT
>JANMSA010000925.1:0-13189 GCA_031388865.1 Acidobacteriota bacterium
CGCCAGATTCCCCACGGTTGCCCTTCTCGCCCTGGGTCCCCTGCGAGCCGGTTTCGCCACGAGCACCCTGGGTTCCCTGTGCGCCAGATTCCCCACGGTCGCCCTTCTCGCCCTGGGTTCCCTGCGAGCCGGTTTCGCCACGAGCACCCTGAAGTCCCTGCGCGCCAGCTTCCCCGCGCTCACCGTTGTTGCCCTTGTCGCCCTTCTCTCCTTGAGCGCCCACTCCCATCGGATCACGCAGGAAGAAGCCGATGATGTCGATCGTCAGGTGCGCAACCTGGTCGGTGGACATCGAGAAGCCGTTATTGACCAGCACGACGTTTGCTTCCTTCATCTCGTTCCTGCCGCCGGCGAACCAGATTCCCTGCTGCGACCGCGCGAAGAGTGTCGCGGGCGCCAGGTACACGTTGGTCCCGGTCTCAGGCTTGATCGAGGTCAGGCGCAGGGACACCGCCACCGCATCCAACGGCACATGTCTGGTACACGGGTTCACCCAGCCGTTGCTCGAGATCAGCTCACCCTTCGGGTAGTAGGTACGCGTCTCGAGCATCTGATACTCCCTGCCGCCCCAGGGGTTGTCGTACTTGTCCTGTTCGACGGTGCTCACGAAACGGCAGGGCACGATCTCCTGGAACACCAGAGGCCCGAGATCCTCGGTCGCCCCAGGCGTTTCAGGAATGAGGTGAGAACGGAGGCGCATGCCGTAGATCGTGTAAGGGTTGTGCGCCTCTGCCTCACCGGCCACCGCCACGGGGACGGACAACGCGATCAGGAGGATCGCGGCGAAAAGACGATGGATCAGGTGGATGGGGTTGCTGTTGTTCCTGGTATTCATTGCACTCTCCTCTTGTGCGCTCAATCTGCGTCCCTGGAGAGAAAGCCGAAAGGACAGCTGGACCGGCCGGTTGTGGGAGGTGAACCGGCGGTTTGTGACCGTCGTCACAATGGGGTGCGCCCTCAGCAGGCAGTGGGGCAGTAGGCAGGAGATCAGTCAGAAGCCTGAGCGAGAAGAGTCGGGCCTTGGCGTGCAACAATCGCCGCTGGAGGCGGCGCGTACGGTAGCCGGTGGTGAGAGCAAAGCGAGCGACCACCGGACTGCTTCGGCAATGGAGATCGACCCTGAAAGGGTCGCGTACCGGTTCGCATTCGGAGGCGGATCGCCAGCTCCTCCGCGACCCTGCCGGGGTCGACATCATCACGGGTTGTATGGACCAGCGGTCGCTCGCTTCGCGCGCACCACCGGCTACCCTCCGGGCCGCCTCCAGCGGCCGCTGCCTACTGCATACTCACAGCGGGCGGCGGCGCGCGTCAGAGGTCCAGCAGCTGTTCCAGATCGGACTTTTTGTGCACGGTCATCGAGGACCTGCGCACCGTGAGAATCTTCTTCTCGCGAAAGCTCTTGAGCAGGCGCGTCACGGTCTCACGCGAAGTGCCGATGAGCTGGGAGATGTCCTCGTGCGTCATCAACACGGGGAAGCGCATGCCGCTCGCCGAGGGCACACCGGAGTCTTCGCACCATGCGAGGAGGAGTTGCGCCAGCCGTTCGGCGGCGGAGTTGGCGAGTCCGAGGGCACGGATCTGGTTCGCGTCCGACTCGCATTCCTCGATGAGCTGGCGCGCAACGTTGAACGAGACCGCGCGGTGCTCTTCGGAAAAGCGAAGGAAGTCTTCGCGCTTGACGAACTTCAGCTGACACGCCGTCACCGTCTCCGCCGCCGTGCGGTATGGTTTTCCGGAGAGGACGTTGGAGAGTCCGAGCACCTCACCCGCGGGCACGATGCGCGTGATGAGCTTCTTCCCGCTGCCTGAGGAGATGCTCAGTTTCGCGGAACCGGAACAGATGATGTACAGGCCGCGCGCCGCCTCGTTCTCTGCAAAGAGAACGGTGTCGGCGGGAACCACGTTCGTGAAGGTGATGGAGTCGAAGATTTTCAGCGTTGCGGGGTCGAACTGACAGAAGAAACTATCCGACCGCCACTTGCAGTCCTGGCAGTGATCGCAGATCTCGATCCCGTATCGGGCGTCATTCGCGGTTCGGATGATCTCATTATAGGCAACTCCGTCCCCCTCAGCGGACGAACCGTCCCGGATCGTGGTCAACTAACAGAAACGAAATACCTTATACCCACCGAGCCGTTTCCGAATCCGTGCGTCGGATCCTTCACTTGCTCGCCTCGATCGCGATCGCTTCCGCAGCTTCGGCTGGAGTGACCTTTGTTCAGCCGCTCGAAGGCTCGCAGGCGATCGGCCCGCGGATCCTCGAGATCACCACCGACGTCCCGAAAGTGGATCGCGTCGAGTTCTCTGTCGACGGAGCGCTCGCCGGCGTTGCGCGCACGCCCCCCTTTCGCGTCGCCTTCGATTTCGGGACTTCGCTGGCTGCCCGGCGGCTCTCCGCCACGGTCTGGTCGAATGGGTTCCAGCGAAGTGAGCAGGCCACGGTCCTCACGGCCGGGATGAGCGCGAGCGACACGCTGCATGTCGACCTCGTCGAGCTCTCCGTCCGAATGCGCTCGAGCTTTGCGCTGAAAGCGGCCGACCTGCGCGTGCGCGAGAACGGAGTGGACCAGCGCGTGCGCGAGGTCCGGGCGGAACGGCCGCCGGCACACTTTGCGTTCGTCATCGACCGTTCCTCGAGCATGGGAGATGGGAAGCTGGACGCTGCGCTGGCTGCGGCCCGTTCGCAGACAGGTCAGCTCCGCGCGGGAGACTCGGCGTCGCTGGTGCTCTTCAATCACCACGTCGAACGGCCCCGTGAGCTCAGCGCTGCCGTCGAGGTCCGTCCCTCCGGCGGGACTTCGTTGCGTGATGCGCTTGCCTCGATCGCGTCGAAGCAGCGCACGTACGCCATCGTCATCACTGACGGCGGCGATCGCAGCAGCGCGCTCTCTGACGACCAGGCGTTGCGTGCGATCAGCGGGGCCACGACCATCGTCAGTGCGATCGTCCTCGGTAACTCGCACGCACCGTTTCTCGATCGTGCGGCTTCCAATACCGGCGGCAGCGTCACCGTTGCAACGAAAGACACCGTTGCGCGTGAGCTGCAGAGGGTTCTCGCCGACATCAACAGCCGCTACCTGATCGTCTATCAGAGCGCCGGCACCAGGCGGGGATGGCGCAGGATCGAAGTGCAGTCGCGGCGTCGCGGCATCGGCGTGATCCACGCGCGCAAGGAGTACTACGCCGAATGAGACGCCTCCTCCTGATCCTCACGCTGGCGCTGCCCGTCGCGGCGCAGCAGCGGCTCGCGTCCGACTTCGAGATCGCACAGATGGAGAGTCAGCTCGCGCGCTCCCGCGATTTCGAATCACAGCTGTCCGGACGCCTCAACCTCGGAGACGTCCGCGCCGCGAGGAGCGAGCGCTCTCTCGCGCGCGCCGAATACGTCCAGGCCTCGCAGCTGGCCGAACGCGAACGGCTCGACGCGCGGCGCGACTCGAGCCTTTCCCGCTATGCGAACGCGACGTCGTACGCCGCACTCGCTCAGGCAAAGCTGGGCCGGGCGGCTCGCGCATTCGAGCTGCTCGAGGAAGCAGCACGGTACGCGAGCGATGATGCGGAGACGTGGAATCTCTACGCATCCGCGATGCGCATCCTGGGACATCCGCTCAAAGCTGTGGCGGCCGCGCGGAATGCTGTGGCCGTGGCAACGGCCCCTCTCGATGTGGCCACCTACCGCCATGCGCTTGCGACTGCGCTGCTCGAAACAGGGGACGAGCGCGAGGCAGAGCAACTGCTCGTCGCGGTCGTGAGAACACTTGGCTCCCCGGAGCTGGCGCCGTTGCAACGCGAGGCCGCGCGGCAGGAGGCGTTCGAGGTGTACAGCTCCGCCCGGGGCGATGTGGCCGCATACGTCTCCCTGCTCAACCGCGCACAGCTGCGTCTCGCATCTCTCTACGAGAAGCGTGGTGACGTCGATGCGGCCCGCGTACAGTACGAACGCGTCCTGGAAGGGCGCAGCGACGACGTGACGTCCCTGACCGCCCTGGCGCGGCTGGCGCGCACGGATGCGGAACGTACGGAGCGCTATGCAGAGGCTTTCGAGGCAAATCCGTTCTCACCGGCACTCATCCGCGAGTATCGCAAGCACCTCACCTCTCCCGCGACCGACATGCAGCGCGTCATCATGGCGCTGGAGCGCGGTGACAAACGCGCCGCGCGGAGCGGGCTCGATCCGCTTCTGGCAAAGTTTCCTGCGAACGATACCCTGCTCTCTCTGCGGCGCGAGGCCGATGCTCCTTCCGCAGTCGCACTTCCTTCGGCCACTCCCGTGGCAACCGAATTGAGGGCTCTCGTTGAATCCTTCGAGCACCTGACGACGGCTCAACGAGTCGAGCTCGATCGGACGACGTATGCGAACGCCGTCACCTTCACGGGCGTCGCCGGCAACACGTTCGCGGGTGGCACCATCGAAGGCGTTCCCTTCCGCTTCAGCGAGCCGACGATCTTCAACGGAACGTTCGAGGTGGCTGCGCGCCTCACGTACCGCATCCTGGGCATCACGGAAGGAGACGCGCTGCTGCTCGAGCCGCTCGGACTGGAGGCGTTGCCGTGACCGTCCCGCGTGCAGTGGGATTCCTCGCGACGCTGCTCTTCGCGATTCCCGCTTTCCCGCAGGTTCTGACGTCGACTGATCGCGGCGTCGTCGTCGCTCATGACGGGCGCATTACACTCGAAGACCGCTGGAGCGTCGAAGGCGTGCGGAACGCCACCTTCATCATCGCCAGCGACGATCAGGTCGCCGTGCTGGACGCGCTCCATGACGAAGCCGTCATCGTGGCCCTCCCGAGCGGCAAAGCCACACGCGTCGTCACCGCCGCCACTCCCATCGCCGCGGCGTTCCTCGGCCGCGATCTCTACATCCTCGCCCGCGATGCGCGGTTGCTGCAACGCGCCGGCAGCGACATCAACGTCCCCGTGGCCGCCGACGCGGCGTTTGTCGCTGAGTGGAACGGCCGGCTCTACGTCTACTCGCGCGCGACCGGAACCATCGAGCAGTCGGACGGCTTGCGCATACGCAGCTCGGTGAAAGCAGCACCGTTCGCGTCCGACTTCGAGATCGCGGACGGCACCGGCTACCTCACGTTCCCCCGCGAGGCACGGGTTCGTACGGTGTCTCTGGAGACGATGAAGCTCTCCGGTGAGATTGCAGTGGGAGCCGTGCCGGTCGATCTCGATTTTGCAGGAGGTGGCACGGCCCTCACGGCGCGGGTCCTGGCCATCGCCGATCCCTCGGCGAAAAAAGTGTGGCTTGCGGAGAGCACACAGTCCACGGCCGAGGCCGTGGCGCGCGGGTTCGTCCGCGGCCTCCTCGGCCTGGGGCTCTTCGGCGGACGCGCCTCGGATTTTCCTACCGGCATCGACCGCGTACAGACGCGCGGCAGCATCTGGATCGCATATGACTCCAGCAGTCGCACGCTGTACCACTTCTCGCGTAAACGGAGCGTGGTGCTTGCGCGGAACGTCGCGCCGCGCGCCTTTACCCTCACCGGGCGGGGCGTCGCCTGGTGGGACGGTACGTCAGTTGCAGAAAAGCGGCTGCGATGACTGAAAGAAAGCGCTGCGCGAAGTGCGAGCGCGCCATCGACGCGATTTCGACGATTTGTCCGTTCTGTAACTGGGACCAGGCGCAGCCTGCGCCGTCGCCGGAAGTCCTCGCGGCTCCCAGCCGCGCAGCCGAGCTCTACAAGCCGCCCGAAGAGTTCCGCCTCAAAAAGATGCTGCTCATCGCCGCGGGAATCGTGGTGATGCTCGTTGGCTCGTTTGGCATCGGCATGATCATCAATCAGGACGGTTCGCCGGATAAGGCCCCGGAGTCGCTCGAAGAGCAGGCCGCAGAGCACAATACCGAGAACAAGAAGCCCAGACGGGCCGACACCCCGCTCGTCCCCGCGGGAGAGGGGGGGATCGATCAAACTCCGATCACCAGTGCGCCGATCGTCACTCCGCAGGGCGCGGTGCCGGACGAGTACCAGCGCACGGACGCTACGGCCGTGTCAGCCGACGTCTACGCGCAGATTGAGAAACAGGCGCAGGCAGAACAGAAGAAGAAGAGCATGGCCACCCTCGTGGATCCGCGAAGCTTGTCCGGACCAGCTTATGCCCAGACGGCTCCAGTCGCGGTACAGCCGCGGCGGCGCCCGAGGCCTCCGGCGAACACCGCGCAACGGAGTGCGGCTCCCGCCCCCCCGCCGCAGTACTCCTCCTCGGCTTCACCCGCGCCGCGACGCGTCGCACGAACGAAGCCGGTCCCCCAGTATCAGCCCCTGCCGAACGTCCGCGGCTCGGGGAAGGCGAGGCTCACGCTCATCGTCGGCACCGACGGGAGGGTCCGCGACGTGAGCGTCGAAAGGACGATGCCCGGCGGGAACACCGCGGCGCTGATCAGCGCCGTTCAGCGCTGGCGTTTCAAGCCGGCCACGGAAGATGGCGAGCCGGTCGCCGCACCGTACACTGTTGAAATACAATTCGGCCGTGAGTAACGCAGTGTGTGCATCCTGTACCCGATCGATCGATGCCGCGGCGAAGCTGTGCCCCTATTGCGGCGCAGATCCGGCCACCGGCGAGCGCATCGACACCCAGGCGATCATCCAGGAAGTCTTCCGGACGCGCACGCTCTCGACTTCGGAGAGCGTGATCGAGTACGCACGACAACGCCAGGGAATCGTCCTCGCCATCAGTCTTGTCGTGGCGTTCCTTCTTCTGGCTGGCCTCCACCAGTTCGTGACCATGCGCAACGCGACGGCCGTGACGGCGGCACCCGCGGTTCCGCTCACCGAGGTCACGGACGTTGCGAAGTTGCGCGACGAGACGGCCCCGGTGCCGATGCCGGAGCTCGATTTTCCATACGAGGGACGCCCACAAAGCATGCGCACATTCATCGTGGAGCGCGGCGCGGTTGCACCGGCGCCACCACTCCCGGCACTACCGGCGGGAGCGGCCGGGGTCGCACCGCCTCCCACGGGCACGGCGGCGCCGATGCCTGCCACGCCACTTCCGCCTCCCGCGCGTCGATGAGCCTCTGGTTCTGGGTCCTGCTCATCTCGATCGCCCTCATCGGCTGGCTCGTGGCGTACATGAATGCGCAGAAGCCGATCACGAACGTGCAGCAGCTCATTCAGCAGCGGCGTTATGAAGATGCGGTGATGGAGGCGAATCGTACGAACGATCCGCTCCATCGCGCTGAAGCCTACAAACTCCTGGGCCGCTTCGAAGAGGCCATCGACTCGTATCGTCAGTCCGACGATCCATCCGCGCGCGAAGGCATCGCACTTTCCATGGCACACCTCGATCGGGATCTGGACGAGGCCCGTGCGTTGATGGAGACGCAGATCGCGCAGTTCCCACAGATCTTGGAGTTCCAGTCGCTGGCGCTGGCCTTCATCCTCCTTCGCGCCGGCGATCGGGAGGCTGCGCTCCGGATCTACCGCGACAACCTCGAACTGCTCGAGACGCGGTTCGCCGACGACTACACCGACCCCGACCCGATGCTCGCCGAGACGCTGTTCCTGTTCGGGGAGCTCGCCCGCGCGAATGGAGAAGCGGAACGCGCGGACGCACTGCTGCGCCAGTCTGAGAAATGGGGCTGGAGCGACTTTCGCAAGCACGCTCAGGCATGAACGCTACGCCGACGATCGTACGCCTGCTCCGCTTCCCTGCCTCCCTCCGCCTGCTGAAGAAAGGCGCGCAGTATCTCAGCGGCAAGAAACGCTCCGGTGCGTTGATCCTCAGCGAGCGACACCAGCCGGTGGAAGTGACCTTCCGCACCACCCTCCCCGGCGTTTCTTTCTCGACAGGCGGCACGTCCGTAACGTCCACGGAAGCTTTCACCGAGGGCGAACAGCGCGACGTGCTCCTTCCGTGGACTCTCGTCGTCGAGCAAGGGGAGCTCCCGTCGGAACTCCTGCTGGAGATCGACGTGGCCTACGATGGGAAGGAGCGTCACACCGCGACCGTGCCGCTGAAGCTGCTGTACGGCATCCCAGTTGTCACGGTTGCGGTTGGTGCCGCCATCGCTGTAGCGGCGGTTGCCGCTACGATGGTGAGCCGGCGAAAGTCGAAGGTGGTCGCCGAGGACCGCGAGATCGAAATCTCTTCAACGCCCAGCAAGGCTCGTAAGCCGTCGAAGGCCGCATCGAAATCAGCTGCGTCAAAGAAGAGCGGCGCGAAGCCGGCTGCTAGCTCTTCGAAGAAAGCGAGTGGAACTCGCCCCGGATCCGCTGCATCGCAATCGGCGCCGCGCAAGGATGCACCCGGTTCGTCAAAAGCACGGAAATCCGCTCCTCGTCCACCCAAACCGAAGTCCCGGTAAACCCCATGTGACCGAAGGACCGCGGAGAGAGACCCGGCCCGCCGATCTGCCAGGCGAGGCCGCGCTCTCCCACGTGAGCTCGGGTAGCCTCCTTCACGAGCTCGAGCGGCACCAGGCGCCCCTGCACAAACCCTTGCGCGATCCCAAACACGTCGCGCGCCGTGGCGAACAGCCCTGCGTTCCCCAGCGTGCCGCCGGCGTGGTACGAGTTTCCGTCATTCACTTCGCCCCACATCAGTCCCTGCCGGAAACCGGTGAAGACGGCCGAACGCGTCGCACACATGCCGGCCTCGAAACGCTGACCCCACTCTGTCGCGGCGATCCGGGGCTTGAGCGCGGCTGGCGGGTGGAACGAGGCATCGCGCAGGCCGAGCGGCTCGAAGATCCGCTCGCGCGCGGCGGTCACATAGTCCCCGAAGATTTCGTTGAGCGCGTAATACAGCAGGTAGAAATTCAGGTCGGAGTAGACCACTCTCTCTCCGCGCGGATGGAGCGGCCCGTCCTTCTCGATCGCGAGAAGGGGCGATTCATACGCAAACGTGGGCAGCCAGTCGCGCAGCCCCGACGTATGCGTGAGCAGCTCGCGGTAGGTGTAGCCGCGGTACTCGTCCCCCAGAGCAATCCGCCCGTCCGCCACCGCCTGCAGGATGAGCATCCCTGTAATCAGCGGCTTGGTGATCGATGCGCAGTCGTAGATCGTGTCCGGCGTCGCATCGATCCGCAGAGGCACCGCAACCGCACGTCCGAGGGCATGCTCTCTCTCGATGCCATCGGCCGTCCCGATCGCATAAGACGCTCCCGGAAAAGACCCCAGGTCGATCTCGCGGCGAAGGAAGTCGTCGAGCACCGGGTGAAGTATGCGGTAGAAGCAGGCAGTGGGCTGAGCCTGTCATCCTGAGCCGGCGAAGCGCGGCGAACGATCCCCCGATTCGGAGCGCGACTCGTGCTGACGGCAGGAGATCCTTCGCTGCCGTAGCCTGCCCTGAGCGCGCCGAAGGGCGGCTCAGGATGACAGGCTGATCGCTCACCTTCACGGCGCACCGACCGTCATCACGCTTCGGATGCCACGAACTCACTCCCGCCTACCGCATACTGCCGACTGCCTGCTCCTCCAGGAACTGCACAAGAACCGCTGCCACCGGGCCGGTCAGGCGATGTTACGATCCCGCCCACCTCCGCCCAACAGGAAGAAATGTTCCGTATCGACCAACTCGAAATCCACGGCTTCAAATCCTTCTACGATCCCGCAGTCCTGACGTTCCCCGCGGCCATGACGGCCGTCGTCGGTCCGAACGGGTGCGGGAAGTCGAACATCTGCGACGCCCTGATCTGGGTGCTCGGCGAGAACCGCGCCTCGCACATCCGCGGCGAGACGATGGAGGACGTGATCTTCCAGGGCTCGGCGCGCCGCAGGGCCCTGTCGATGGGTGAAGTCACCCTGACCCTGGGCACGATCAACGGCGACGCCACGCATCCCGCCGCCGACGACGGCAGGATCGTCATCAACCGCCGGGTGTTTCGCGATGGTCAGTCGGAGTTCCGCCTCAACGGCAAGCGCGTCCGGATGAAGGACATCTCGGACATCCTCATGGACACCGGTCTGGGGATCCGCAACTACTCTGTGATGGAGCAGGGCAAGATCGACCTGATTCTGTCCAACAAGCCACAGGACCGGCGCAAGCTGATCGAAGAGGCGGCCGGCATCACCAGGTACAAGACCAAGCGTCGCGCCGCAGAGCTGAAGCTCGAAGAGACGCAGCAGAATCTGCTGCGCATTGACGACACCCTCTCTGAAGTCACACGGAACCTGAACTCTCTCAAGCGGCAGGCCTCCAAGGCGCGTCGCCACAAAGAGCTCGCCGACCAGCTGTCCCTCGCCAAGCGCTCGCTGTACAAAGGCCGCATCGTCGCGTCCCAGGTTGAGGAAGAGGCGGCCGGCGGCGGTCTCGCCGACACGCAGAACCGCGAGAGCGAGCTGGCCGCGCAGCTCGGCGCCGACGAGTCCGGGCTGGCCGAGACGCGCACCGTCCACACCGATCGCTCCCATCGCGCATCCAAAGTCCGGGAAGAGATCGCCGGACTCTCCGGCGAAGTGGAACGTCTGCGCTCGTTCCTCCAGCAGTCGGAGACGAACCTCGGCGATCTGCTGCAGCGCATCGAAAGCGGAAGCGCGCAGATTGCAACGTTTGTGGCCGAAGCGGCCGAGCAGCAGTCGGCGCTCGAAGAGAAGACGCAGCACCTCGAGGCTGCACGCGCAGAGCGCAACCGCTTTCGGGAAGCCGGCGATCAGGTGGAGCGCGACCGCCAGGAGAAAGGCGATGCCGTGCGACAGCACGAGAAGTCCCTCTCCGACGCACGCGAAGCGCTCATGCGCACCATCGGCAAGATCTCCGAGGCGCGCAATCAGGTGCATCAGATCGAGATCGCCGTCGAGAAATGCGAGTTCTATCTGACCAAGCTCACCGAGAGCGCGCGCAAGGCGGCAGAGAGCCGCGATGGCGCGCTCACGCAGATGTACGAGTGGGAGCAGTCGGTGCGGGACGCCGAGCAGAACCTCCTCGCGACCCAGCAGACTCTGCGCGACGCCCTCGAGCGTCGCGACGAGCTCACCTCGCGCCGCGAGGCAACGCGCGAGTCGCTGGGCAAGGCTCGCGACACGATCTCGCAGACCACGTACAAGGCCGACTCGCTGCGCACGCTCCTGTTGTCCCTCGAGGCGCAGGATGAAGACGTCCGTCGCGCCGTCATGGAGCTGATCCCGAACGCCGTGGCCGCGGCCGAAGCTGTCCGCGCGGCGCAGGGCTTCGAAGCAGCGCTGGACACGCTCCTGCGCGATGTCTCGAAGGCCGTCGTCGTCGACTCCACCGCGACCGCGTCCGAGGCCATCCGCCGCCTGCGCGAGCGAGGCGCGGGACGCGGGGCTTTCGTCACACTCGATTTCTCACCGCGCACCGAAGGCTCCCGTCGCGGTGACGCAGCACACTCCGTCCTCGGCGAAGGCCCGATCGCGGACGCCGTCCGCCACGCCATCCCTGAGTCGTACATCGTCGGCACGCTGGCCGAGGCGTTCGATCGCGCGCAGGAGCGGCCGAATGCGACGTTCGTGACGCTGGACGGCGACGTCGTGCGCGGCCCTCTGGTCATCGGTGGCAAGACCGAGGGCGCGACCCCAGGCGTCTTCTCGGTCAAGCGCGAGATCGCGGACCTCGAAGCGCTCCTCGGCAGCGAAGAGTCGCGCGCCAGCGGCATCGCCGCGGCGCTGCACACCCTCGAGGAAGAGTTGCGCACCGCGGACGACGCCCGCATCATCGCCGACGAACGGGCGCGCACCGCGGAGCAGGAGCTGCGCGAGCGCAAGAGCCAGCGCGAGCGCGCCGGCGCGGAGCTGCAGCGATACGAGAAAGACCTCGCCGTCGCGTCGGAAGAACAAACGCTGTACGTGGAAGAGAAGGAGCAGCTTCTCGTCCGCAAGAACACAGCCATCGCCGAGGTGGATCAGCTGCAGTCGCGCGAGACGGAGTTGCACCAGCAGATCCGTACGCACGAGGGGCAGCTGTCGGAGGCGCGCGTGGCATTCGAGCAGGTGACGGAAGTGGCCTCGAAGGCGCGCGTCGACGTCGAGAGCGCATCCGGGAACGTGAACGCCGTGCAGCGCGAGCACGAGAACCTCTCGCGCATCGTGATCTCCCTGGGCGCCCGCGCCACGCAGCTCCAGCAGGAGATCGAGACCCTGGTCCGCCGCCAGCAGGAGACGGACGTGGCCGTCGAGCAAGCCCGCGGCCAGCTGGATCAGTCGCTGACGAAACTCCACGAATTGTCGGAGATGCGCGTTGCACTCGAAGCGGAGGTCGCCGACCTCGACACGCGCGTGCAGGAGTTGCAGGCGCGCGCTCTGGCGTCCCGCGAGATGTGGAACACCGCCAAGGACACGCTCTTCGAGGCGGAGCGCCGCGTCGACCGCGCGCAGTCGGCGTTTGCGTTGCTCAGGGAACAGATCTCTCTGGACCTGCACGCGGGGATCGATGCTCTCGCGGACGCAGAGCCGCCAGCGGATGACGAGTCACGAACGACGATCGAGTCGGAGGTGGCCAGGCTCGCGGATCAGCTCGAGAAGGTGGGCCCGGTCAACGTGCTGGCCATCGAAGAGCATCAGGAGCTGGAAACGCGGGAGTCGTTCCTGCGTACCCAGCGCGACGATCTCGTACAGTCGATCGATTCGCTGCGCCAGACCATCCGCAAGATCAACCTCACCTCTCGCGAACTGTTTCGCGAGGCATTCAACGCTGTGAACGTCTCCTTTGGCGAGATCTTCGCCTCACTCTTCGGCGGCGGCGCCGCCCGCATGCAGCTCCTCGACGAAGAGGACGTCCTCGAGAGCGGCATCGAGCTCGTGGCCCAGCCTCCTGGAAAGAAGAATCAATCCATCGCTCTGCTGTCCGGCGGCGAGCGCGCACTCACGGCGATCGCGCTGCTGTTCGCCATCTTCAAGTACAAACCCTCCCCCTTCTGCATCCTGGACGAAGTCGACGCACCACTCGACGAGGTGAACACGGAACGTTTCGTACGCCTCGTGCGCGACTTCTCTCGCGACACGCAGTTCATCGTGATCACGCACTCACGCCGCACCATGGAAGCCGCGGATGTCCTCTACGGCGTGACCATGGAAGAAGCAGGCTGCTCGCGGCTGGTAAGCGTCAACTTTGCGGAAATGGAAGGGTAGGGCGGGAGGGCTTCAATGCCCGCCATGGCTGTCGCCTCACCCCACACAGCCCCCCCGACTCACGCCTCCAATGACAAACTCGTATCTGGCGAGTGACGCGGCAAGAACTGTCATCCCGAGCGTGAGTCGAGGGACCTGGGCGGGCGGGGCTGCGAGGC
>JANMSA010001010.1:0-6625 GCA_031388865.1 Acidobacteriota bacterium
GGGACCGTAGTCTCACAGTCTCACAGGTTCACAGTCTCATAGGATGCCGCAGCTAAAGCCCTGTGAGACTGTGAACCTTCTCGAAGGCTCGACGGCTCGACGACCCGAGACACCGAAAGCCAAGACCGGAGACCGGGACTACAGCGTGTAGTTCTTCTCGAGCAGGACTCGCGCGCGGCGGTCTCTCAGATTCCGGATCTGCGACTCGATGTCGCGCTCGAACGGGATCTTGCGGTGGCTGGCGTAGACCGGCGCGTCGACGGTAATCTTCTTCAACTCTTCACCGAACGTGTTCGGCGAGAGGTGCGCGGTTTCGTCTGCGAGCTGCTGCTGGTCGTTGGGGAACGACGCTTCCGTGACCACGGCGACCACGTTCTGCATCTTGTTGGTGCGCTTCCAGATCTCATGGGTCGGGCCGGTGTCGCCTGTAAAGACGATGGACTGTCCGTTGATCTCGAGCAGGACCCCGAAGGCCGGGATCTGGTGGTCGACCGCGACGGCGGTGATGCCGATGTCGTTGTACACGATGCGCTTGCCGGGGGTAAGGGCCCGATACTGCACGACCGGCTTGTTGTTGGTCGGCGAGGCGATCTCCGCGAAGTCGGGCCAGACGATGCCGTTGAAGACATCGCGCACCAGCAGGTCCAGCACGTCTTTCGCGGCGAAGATGGTCAGCGGCTGACTGGGCTGGGAGAAGCGGTTCTGGATCAGGTGGGGGAGGTCACGGATGTGATCGGCGTGCGGATGGGTGATGAAGACTGCCTGGACACGGGCCTGCTGCGCGAACGACAGCTTCGAGGTGAGTGTGCCAGCGTCCACCGCGAACCAGTCGTCGATCAGGTACCCGGTCAGATTATGTTCTGCATCCGACGCGCCGTACGCGCCGAGCACCTTGAGCCGCATCTATCGTCCTTCACTCTTTGCGATGGGACTGGCTACCATTCTTGCAGTCGCCTCGCATGTTGTCCAGCGAAGTGACGACGCTCACTATGGCACGCACACCAAAGACCGGCACAGGACTCGAGCCCTTCCATCCCTCCGTGAGGGAATGGTTTAAGGCCTCGTTCGCATCGCCGACGCGCGCTCAGCAGCTCGGCTGGCCCGCCATCGCCCGTGGTGAATGGACGCTGATCTTCGCGCCCACGGGCAGCGGGAAAACACTGACGGCCTTCCTCTGGGCACTCGACCGGCTCATGTTCACTCCCCGCCCGGAGAAGGAGCGCCGCTGCCGCGTGCTCTACGTGTCGCCGCTCAAAGCGCTCGCGGTGGACGTCGAGCGCAACCTGCGCGCACCGCTGGCCGGCATTTCGAACGTCGCCCAGGAGCGGGGCGACCTGTTCGTGATCCCGCAGATCGCGATCCGCACAGGCGACACTCCGCAGTCTGAGCGCGCCCGCTTCACGCGCGATCCCGCGGACATCCTGATCACGACCCCCGAGTCGCTCTATCTGATGGCGACCTCCAACGTGCGCGAAGTCCTGGAAGGCGTGGAGACGATCATCGTCGACGAGATCCACGCGCTGGTGCCGAACAAGCGCGGCGCGCACATGGCTTTGTCGCTCGAGCGCATCGCTGCCCGATGCGTGCAGCCGCCTCAACGCATCGGGCTCTCCGCAACGCAAAGCCCGCTGGAAGAAGTCGCGCGATTCCTGGGTGGAGCACAAGTCTTCCAGTCTTCGAGTCTTCCAGTCGTCGAGGAGACAAAACACGACGACGACTCGGGCTCCGACTCGAGCACCTCGAAGACTCGAAGACTCGAGAACTCGAAGACCACCTTCCGGCCCGTCACCATCATCGACACCGGCGAGAAGAAAAAGATCACCCTCAAGGTCGAAGTCCCGGTGGAGGATATGGCCCGCCTCGCCAACACCATGGAGATCGCCAGTGGCCCCGCGTCGGCCGGACCGCGCTCTCCGTCGATCTGGCCGGCGGTGCATCCGCGGCTGCTGGAGCTGATCCGGCAGCACACATCGACCTTGATCTTCGTCAACTCCAGGCGGCTGGCGGAACGCCTCGCCGCGGCGCTCAACGAGCTCGCCGGCGAGACGCTGGTGCAGGCGCACCACGGTTCCATCGCTCGTTCACAACGCGTGGAGATCGAAGACGCGCTGAAGTCCGGGCGGCTCCCGGCGCTCGTGGCCACCTCCTCGCTCGAGCTGGGCATCGACATGGGCGCCATCGATCTGGTGGTGCAGATCGAGGCGCCACCATCGATCGCCTCCGGCATGCAGCGCATCGGACGGGCCAGTCACCAGGTGGGTGCGGAGTCCTCCGGGATCATCTTTCCGAAGTTTCGCGGCGACCTCGTCGCCTGCGCCGCGGTGGCCCAGGCGATGCACGACGGCGCGATCGAGCCCATGCGCTATCCGCGGAATCCGCTGGACGTGCTCTCCCAGCAGATCGTGGCCATGGTGGCGATGGACTCGTACAGCGTCGACGACCTGTTCGCCGCCGTGCGTTCTGCGGCACCGTTTGCCGAGCTCTCGCGCAACTCCTTCGACGGGGTGCTGGACATGCTCTCCGGCCTTTATCCGTCTGACGAGTTCGCGGAACTGCGTCCGCGCGTGACTTGGGACCGCCTCGCCAACACGCTCACCTCGAGACAGGGCGCGAAGCGCGTCGCGATCATCAGCGGCGGCACGATCCCGGACCGCGGCCTGTACGGAGTGTTCCTGGCGGGCACCGAGAAGAACCAATCCGCGCGCGTGGGCGAGCTGGATGAGGAGATGGTCTTCGAGTCTGCACCAGGCGAGACGTTCATGCTCGGCGCATCGACCTGGCGCATCGAAGAGATCACGCACGACAAGGTCATCGTCACGCCCGCACCGGGCCAGCCCGGAAAGATGCCCTTCTGGAAAGGCGACTCCGCGCAGAGGACCGTACCCTTCGGAACAGCGATCGGAAAACTGGTGCGCGAGCTCCGTGCGACTCCACGTGCCGAGGCGATCGAGAGACTGACCACGAAACACGACCTCGATGCGCTGGCGGCCGAGAATCTGCTGCAGTACCTCAGCGATCAGGAGGAGGCCACAGGCGCGGTCCCGGACGATCGCAACATCGTGATCGAGCGCGTCATCGACGAGCTGGGCGACTGGCGCGTCTGTGTGCTGACACCGTTCGGCGGCCAGGTCCACGCGCCATGGGCCATGGCCGTCACGGCCAAGGTGCGCAACGAGCTGGCCATCGACGTGGAGTCGATGTGGAGCGACGACGGATTCATCATCCGCTTCCCGGAGACCGACACGCCGCCGGCCTCGGAGCTTCTCCTCCCCGATCCCGACGAAGTGGAGCAGCTCCTGCTGAGACAACTGGGAGCGAGCTCCATGTTCGCGGCGAAGTTTCGTGAGGCAGCGGCGCGAGCACTGCTGCTGCCGCGCATCCGCATTCGCGGACGCACGCCAATGTGGCAGCAACGCAAGCGCGCCTACGACCTGCTGCAGGTCGCGTCGCGCTTCAGCTCGTTTCCGATCATCCTGGAGGCCTACCGCGAGTCGCTGCGCGACGTTTTCGACGTTCCGGCGCTGGTCGAGCTGACGAAGAAGATCCGCCAGCGCACCATTCGCGTGCACACTGTGGACAGCGCCCGGCCGTCGCCGTTCGCAGCGTCCGTGCTGTTCCGCTACGTCGCCAACTTTCTCTACGACGGGGACGCGCCGCTCGCGGAACGCCGCGCCCAGGCCCTCGCCATCGACCAGTCCCAGCTCCGGGAGCTCCTCGGCGAACCGGAGCTCCGTGAGCTGCTCGACCCGGAGGCGCTCGCCCAGACCGAGCTGGACCTGCAACTCCTCGACGAGCGCCTCAAAGCCAGAAACATCGACGCGATTCACGATCTGTTGCTGCGCCTCGGAGATCTCTCGGGGGAAGAGATCGCGGCCCGAGCGATGATCGAGGTCGGGGATGTTCTTCGCGAACTGGTCAGGCAACGCCGCATCCTCGAGGTTGGCGTGGCGAGAGAGAAGCGATTCATCGCCGTCGAAGACGCGTCGCGGTATCGCGACGCTCTCGGCACACCGATCCCGCACGGCATTGCCGAGCGTTACCTGCAACCCGTCGCAGATGCGGTGGGCGATCTCGTGTTGCGATTCGCGCGCACGCACGGCCCGTTCACGCCGGGCGACGTCGCAAGGCGCTATGGGCTCGGCGTCGGCGTCGTGACGCTCACGCTCGACCGCTTTGTCGAACGCGGGCGGCTGATCGAAGGCGAGTTCCGTCCGGAAGGAACGCAGCGGGAATGGTGTGAGGCGGACGTTCTCAAAACCATCCGCAGACGCTCGCTCGCGAAGCTGCGGAAAGAAGCGGAACCCGTCGATCCGCCGGTGCTCGCGCGACTCTTCACGAACTGGCAGGCCGTGACACGCAAACGCCGCGGTCTCGACGCGCTGCTCGAAGTGATCGAGACGCTGCAGGGCTTCCCCATGGCGGCATCGATCTTCGAGAACGAGATCCTTTCCTCACGCATCAGCGAATACAAATCCTCAGATCTCGACACGCTCAGCGCCGCAGGCGAGATCGTCTGGGTTGGAGTGGAGCCTCTCGGCGAGAAGGACGGCAGGATCGCGTTGTATCTGACGGACCATTTGCCTCTACTGGTCCGTCAAGTCATGACCCCTGTCATCCCGAGCGGAGTCGAGAGACCTGGGCGGGCGGCGCGCGAGAAGCGTTCGCGCCCCGCTCCCCCCGGTCCCTCGAGTCACGCTCAGGATGACAGCCTCGCTGGAGGTCCCGCCGATCGCATCCTCGACTTCCTGCGCTCCAACGGCGCGTCGTTTTTCAATGTCATTCAGGGCGCGGCGGGAGGTTTTCCGGGCGGGGTCGTGGACGCATTGTGGGACCTCGTCTGGAAGGGCGCCGTCACGAACGACACGTTTCACGCGTTGCGCGCATACACGCGAACCGCGTCGAAGGGGCGCACGCAGCCGCGCTCCTCCGGCTTTCGCTCGCGCCGTGTTGCGGGACCTCCTTCGACGCAGGGTCGCTGGTCGCTCGTGGCCGCCGCGACCGGCACGGACACTCAGAGGGCGAACGCGCTCGCGCAGCAGTTTCTGTCGCGCTATGGCGTCGTCACGCGCGAGGCGCCCGCGCTCGAGAACATCTTCGGTGGCTTCAGCGCCGTCTATCCGATCCTGAAGGCGATGGAAGACGCCGGCCGCATCCGCCGCGGCTACTTCGTCGCCGGCCTCGGCGCCACCCAGTTCGCGAGCGGCGGCGCGATCGACATGCTGCGCGCGTTGCGCGATGAGCCGGATCCGCCGGAGACAGTGATGCTCGCAGCAACAGATCCCGCGAATCCGTACGGGGCCATCGTTCCCTGGCCCGAGTCGAAATGGATGCTGTCGCGTAGCGTCGGCGCGCATGTGGTCCTCGTCAACGGCCTCCTGGCCTGCTACATCTCCCGCGGAGAGAAGCAGTTCTACCTGTTCCTCCCCGAGAACGAGCCGTCGCGGTCGATGGTGGCGCGGCAGGTGGCCAAGGCGCTCGCGCAGCTCGTCCACGGCGGCCGGAGGCGCGCGCTGCTCATCAACGAAGTGAACGAAGAGCCTGCTGCAGGTTCGGCACTGGCGACGTTCCTGGCCGAGGAGGGGTTCGCGGCGACGGCGATGGGGATGCAGCTGCGCGCCGCGGTCACTAAGCATGCCTGAGGGCGACACCATTTTCCGGGCCGCTCGCACATTGCAGGCGGCCCTGGGAGGACAGATCGTCACGAAGTTCGAGACTGTGTTCCCGAAACTCGCGCGCGCGGACCTGACCGGACGGGTCATCGAACAGGTCGAAGCTGTAGGCAAGAACCTGCTCATGCACTTTTCCGGAGACCTGCACATCCGCACGCACATGCGCATGAACGGCACGTGGCACATCTACCGGCCTGGTGAGCGCTGGCGAAAACGGGGCTTCGAGATGCGCATCGTCATCGAGACCGCGGTCTGGGTGGCAGTCGCCTTCAACGTGCCGGTCGCGGAGCTGCACGACGGCCGGTCGCTCGAACGGCAGGAAGACCTCCTCCGCATCGGACCCGACTTTCTCGGCGCCGAGTTCGACTTCGAGGAAGCGAGAAAGCGAATTCGCGAACACGCGGACGAGGAGATCGCCAACGTGTTGCTCAATCAGCGCGTGGTTGCAGGCATCGGCAACGAATACAAGAGCGAGCTGCTTTTCATCGCGCGCGTCCATCCGTTCACCCTCGTACGTGATCTCACCGATGAGCAGATCGGCGAGCTGCTGACAGTCTCGCGCAAGATCATGCTCGCGAACGTCCGGAAGCGCGGCGCAGCGCGGGTCACTACCTTCAGCCTCGACCCCCGCCAGAAGGGCTACGTCTACAGCCGGGGCGGTCAGTCCTGCCGCAAATGCGGCGGCGCAGTGCGGTACGCCAAACAGGGCAAGGACGCGCGGGGAACCTACTGGTGCCCGGCATGTCAGCCGGAGATCGGCAGCTGAGGACGGTCCGTCGCAGTGTTTGAGTCTTCGAGGAGGTTCACAGGCTCACAGGTTCAGAGTCTCAAAGGGTCCTCTTGCTTCGGTCTCCCTATGAGACTGTGAACCTATGAGACTGTGAACCTGCGCCTATAATCGGGCGCCATGATCATTCTGCCGCTTGGCCTGACGTCCGAGGAGATTCGCGTGCTGC
>JANMSA010001015.1:0-7095 GCA_031388865.1 Acidobacteriota bacterium
CGATCGACCGTGATGAGGAGTTGAATGATTAGTTTCGGTTGCCGGTTGAACGTTATCGGTTGTCGGTTGTCGGTTGTCTGCGCTGCATGGCGGTGGCGACACTGATCGGAATGAGGAAGACTGCAGTCGGCATGAACGCAATGAATGACCCGCCACCCTCACCCAGATACGTCTTGAATCTTCGACATGAGCACCGCGCGACGCTGAACCCGAAGCCCGCAAGGCGCAGACAACCGACAACTGACGACGCGAAGCTCATGAACGCTCCCATCCTCGATGAACGCGCACTCCTCGAAACCCTGTCCAAAGAGCGGGAGGCCAGCCGGTCGATCGCGTTCGCGAACGGCTGTTTCGACATTCTGCACGTCGGGCACATTCGCTATCTGCAGGACGCCGCACGCGTTGCAGATGTCCTGGTGGTTGGCGTGAATGGCGATGCCTCCGTGCGGAAGCTGAAAGGTGAGGGGCGGCCGCTCATGCCGGCGGCCGAGCGAGCGGAGCTCATCGCCGCGATCCGCGGCGTGTCGTACGTGACCGTATTCGACGACGACAGTCCGTCTCGCCTTCTGCAGTTCCTGCGGCCGGACTTTCAGTGCAAGGGCACCGATTACACGTCGGAATCGGTGCCCGAGGGGGACGTCGTGCGGGGGTATGGCGGGAAGGTGGTGATCGTCGGCGATCCGAAAGATCACTCGACGACCGCGGTTCTGGAGAGAATGCGCAGGCAGTGAAGCGCCTCCTGGTCGTGCGCCTGTCCGCCCTCGGCGACGTCATCCACACCCTGCCGGCCGTCGTCTCGCTCAAGGGCGAGGCGGAGATCACCTGGGTCGTGGAGGCGCCGTATCGAGAGCTGGTGGATCTTGTGGCCGGTGTCGAGACGATTCCGGTGCGCATGAAGCGGTGGGCGCGCGACCCGTCAGCGATGCGAGAGGCGCTGCGTCGGATGCGAGGATTCGACGAGTCCATCGATTTTCAGGGACTGGTCAAGTCGGCTGTGCTGCCATGGGTGGGGCGTGCTCGCCTTCGCGTAGGCTTCGACGCGAAGGCGATCCGCGAGAAGCCGGCGCTGCTGTTCACGAATCACAAAGTGCCCGTGGACACCACCAGGCACGTGGTCGAGCAGAACCTGGAGCTGGCGCGCTCACTTGTGATCCCGAGCGTGAGTCGAGGGACCCGGGAGGGCGGCGCGCGCAACTACTCGTTGGACACACCGGCGTGGGATGCGTTCGCCGAGGACATCCCTGGCTATGAGGGGTCCATCGTCCTCCTGCCGGGCGCTGGGAAGCCGAATAAGCTCTGGCCGGTGGAGCGCTTTCGGGAACTGGCCAGGCGGATCGGTCCGCAGGCGCTCGCCGTCTGGGGTCCTGGAGAGCAGGAGCTGGCTCAGGCGATCGGCGCGCGCGTGGCGCCGCCGACCAGTCTGCGCCAGCTCGCCGGACTGATGCGGAAAGCGTCGATCGTCATCGGGGCGGACACCGGTCCGCTCCACCTTGCCGCTGCTGTCGGAACGAGGGTCATCGGCCTCTTCGGACCGACGGATCCGCGGCGGAATGGGCCGTATGGCCAGCTCAACCATGTCATCGATCGTTTCGGGACTACGAAATCAATGGATTCGATTTCTGTTAACGAAGTCATGCAATTCCTGCAGAGGGTGGTTCAGGAGTGAATCTGATCCTCGCCGCCATCCTCGCGGCCGCGACTCTTGTGCCTCCGACACCCGTCGCCCAAAGATTCAGCGAGGGGGAGACGCTCGACTACGAGCTGAAGTGGCTCAAGGTCACCGGCGGCACGGCCCGCATGACGGTCGCGCCGGTGCCGAACGATACAGAGTTCCTGCGCATCACTTCCATCGCCGTGTCCAGCGCTGGCTTCTCCCGCTTTTTCAGGGTGCGCGACGAGATCGAGACCACGGTCGCGCGGGAGGACTTCTCGACAGTCCGGTATGTCAAGCGCCTGGACGAGGCTGGAGACAAGCACGAAGAGGTCACCGTCATCGAGGACGGCATCGCCACGCGCACGCGGAAGAAGGTGAAGAAGACTCCGGTGCCGCGTCCGGTCATGGATCCGATCTCCGTCATCTATCACCTGCGCACGCTCGACCTCACTCCCGGCCGGCTGCACGACCTCGAGCTGATCGCCGACGGGAAGCGCTACAGCGTGCATGCGCGCGTCATCCGCCGCGAGAAGGTCGCCACTCCCTTAGGCGTGTTCGACTGCGTGCGCGTGGAGCCGACCATGGTCAGCGGTGGGGTCGAGCGGGAGGAGCGTCTCTTCATCTGGTACACCAACGACGAGCGGAAGATCCCGGTACGCATTCGTACAGAGATCAAAATCGGGGCGATCACGGCCACGCTGCGGGGGGTCGCCAGCGGCGTCACCTCCACCGATCCGCCCCTGCTGGTCGAACCTCGGAGCCGGTAGTACCGGATCGTCATCCGCGCACCATCTCCCCTTCCACTCACGAATGGTAAACTCGCCCGTCGGTTGAGGCACATCGGTTAGAAAGCACATATGAGTGTTCGTCTTGGGGAGCTGCTCACCAAAGCAGGCTTGATCAGTCAGGATCAGCTCAAGGAAGCGCTGCGTGTCCAGAAGGAGACGGGCGGGAAACTGGGCGAGACCCTGATCAAGCTCGGTTTCGTCTCGGAAGAGGACATCACCGAATGTCTCTCTCAACAGTTCGGGGTCCCGTCGATCAACCTGCAGCACTTCGAGATCGACTCCAGCGTCATCAAGCTGATCCCTGGAGACGTGGCCCGCAAATACAACATCCTCCCGGTGAACAAGACCGGCGCCACGATCACCATCGCCATGGCCGATCCGACGAACGTCTTCGCCATGGACGACATCAAGTTCATGACCGGCTACAACGTCGAGCCGGTGGTGGCCTCCGAGATGGGGATCAAGACGGCCATCGACAGCTACTACGGGACGACCTCCTCTCTCGAGCTGAAGAAGGTCATGGAAGACCTGCAGACGCAGGAGAGCGCCGACCTGGAGGTCCTCGAAGAAGACGAGGAGATGGACGTCAGCGCCCTGGCCGACTCGGCCGAAGAGGCGCCGGTCGTCAAGCTCTGCAACCTGATCCTCACCGACGCCATCAAACGCGGCGCGTCCGACATCCACATCGAGCCGTACGAGAAAGAGTACCGGGAGCGCTTCCGCATCGACGGGATCCTGTACGAGATCATGAACCCGCCCTTGAAGCTCAAGGACGCCATGACCTCCCGCATGAAGATTCTGGCAAAGCTGGACATCTCCGAGAAACGTCTTCCGCAGGACGGCCGCATCAAGCTGAAGATCAAGCTCGAGGACAAGAACAAAGAGCTCGACTTCCGCGTCTCGGTTCTCCCCACGCTCTTTGGCGAGAAGATCGTCATGCGACTGCTCGACAAGGACAACCTCAAGCTCGACATGACCAAGCTCGGCTTCGAGGCGGCTTCGCTGGCGCGCTTCGAAGAGGCGATCTTCAAGCCGTGGGGGATGGTGCTCGTCACCGGCCCGACCGGCTCCGGCAAGACCAACACGCTCTACTCCGCGCTGGCCAAGGTCAACTCCCCCGAAGTCAACATCATGACCGCAGAGGATCCGGTGGAGTTCAACCTGCCGGGGATCAACCAGGTGCAGATGAAGGAGGCCATCGGCCTCAATTTCGCGGCGACGTTGCGCTCGTTTCTGCGGCAGGACCCGAACATCATCCTGGTCGGCGAGATTCGCGACTTCGAGACCGCGGAGATCGCGATCAAGGCGGCGCTCACGGGACACCTCGTGCTCTCGACGCTGCACACCAACGATGCGCCGTCCACGATCAACCGGCTCATGAACATGGGCATCGAGCCGTTCCTCGTCGCCACCGCGACGCAGCTCATTGCGGCCCAGCGGCTGGTCCGGCGCATCTGCGCGCACTGCAAGGAAGTGGTGGAGATGGCTCCGCAGGCGGTGACCAACCTCGGCTACAAGAAAGACGAGGTTGGCACATTCTCGGTCTACAAGGGCCGCGGCTGCGAGAAGTGCAACAACACCGGCTACAAGGGACGGGTGGGGTTGGTCGAGGTGATGGTCATCGACGATGACATTCGCGACCTCATTCTCTCGGGCGGGACGGCCATCGACATCAAGCGCAAAGCCATCGAGAACGGCATGATGACCCTTCGTCACTCGGGTCTGTTTAAAATCAAAGAAGGCGTGACCACTGTCGAAGAAGTGGTGCGCGAGACAGTGCTTTGACGTAGCTCGCAGCTCGCAGCTCGCAGCTCTCAGGAGATGAAGCAACTGAGGAGGCGAGCTGCACGCACGCGTCACGAGTATGTTGTGATCTTGACGCAGGTCGCAGGGGGCGATGTTGTCCGGTTCTCCTGCGAGCTGCGAGCTGCGAGCTGCGAGCTCAACGTGAGCTGAGAGCTGCGAGCTATGGAAGGAACGAATGGCCGTCACCCTGCATCAGCTGTTGAAGACGATGGTCGAGCGCGGCGGCTCGGACCTTCACGTCACGACCAACTCGCCGCCCCAGATCCGCATCGACGGCAAGCTCGTGCCGCTGGACATGCCACCGCTGCAGGCTCCAGAGACCAAACAGCTCGCCTACTCCGTTCTCACCGACGCGCAGAAACATCGCTTCGAGGAGAACCTGGAGCTCGACCTGTCGTTCGGGATCAAAGGGCTGGCCCGGTTCCGCGCGAACATCTTCAATCAGCGAGGCGCTACGGCAGCCGTCTACCGCCAGATCCCCTACGAGATCCTCGGCTTCAAGGAGCTCGGCTTACCGCAGGTGGTGGAGGAGATCTGCAACAAGCCGCGGGGCCTCGTGCTCGTCACCGGCCCTACCGGCTCCGGCAAATCGACGACGCTCGCGGCGATGATCGACAAGATCAACCGGGAGCGCCACGAGCACATCATCACGATCGAAGACCCGGTCGAGTTCCTCCACCAGCACAAGAGCTGCATCGTGAATCAGCGCGAGTTGCATGCCGATACGCACTCATTTGCCAACTCGCTGAAGTCTGCCCTGCGGCAGGATCCGGACGTAGTGCTCATCGGCGAGATGCGCGACCTCGAGACCATCGAGTCCGCGCTGCGCATCGCGGAGACCGGCCACCTCACCTTCGGCACGCTGCACACGAACTCCGCCGCCCAGACGATCAACCGCGTCGTCGACGTGTTCCCCGCTCATCAGCAGCCTCAGATTCGCGCGCAGCTGTCCTTCGTGCTCGAGGGCATCCTCTGCCAGGCGCTGCTCCCGAAGGCCAACGGCAAGGGGCGCGCGATGGCCATGGAGATCCTCGTCCCCAACGCCGCCATCCGGAATCTGATCCGCGAAGACAAGGTCCACCAGATCTATTCGATGATGCAGACCGGCCAGGCCAAGTACGGAATGCAGACTTTCAACCAGTCGTTGGCGACGCTGTACTTCAAAAAATTGATTACGCTGCAGACTGCGCTCTCGCGGTCCTCGAACCCGGACGAGCTGCAGGAGATGATCTCCCGCGGCGCGGGTGCGATCCAGCCGCAGGGTGTGCAGGGGCAGGGGGGGCCGCGGCCGCGGACGGTGTGAGGAAGCTCAGCTCGCAGCTCGCGGGAACAGCGAACTGAGCCGGGCAGCGAGTGCGATGGTAAGGTAGTGACCGAACGTCGAACGCGATACGAGCCAGCAGGGCGTGTAGTGGTGGGGCGAACAGCGAGAAGCGTGCAGGTACCTCCTGCGAGCTGGGAGCTGCGAGCTGCGAGCTAAGCAAGGAGTGGATCATGCCGACATTCGAGTGGAAGGGCACAGCAAGGAACGGGCAGACGCAGACGGGCATGCTCGTCGCCGAGTCCAAGGACAGCGTCATCTCCGTGATGCGACGACAGCAGATCGTCGTCACCGCCGTCAAGGAGAAGGGAAAAGAGATCGCGTTCCCCAAGTTCGGCGGCGGCGTGCCGCCGCAGATGATCGCCATCTTCACCCGGCAGTTCTCGGTCATGATCGACGCCGGTCTCCCGCTCGTGCAGTGCCTGGAGATCCTCGGGAACCAGCAGGAGAACAAGACCTTCAAGCGGGTGCTCATCCAGATCCGTCAGGACGTCGAATCAGGCTCCAACCTCGCTGACTCGATGCGCAAGCATCCCAAGGTCTTCAACGACCTCTACACGAACATGGTCGCCGCCGGCGAGGCGGGCGGTATTCTCGACACCATCCTGCAGCGTCTGGCGACGTACATCGAAAAGTCCGTCAGGCTCAACGGCCAGGTGAAGGCGGCCATGATCTACCCGGTGGCCGTCATCGGTATCGCCACCATCGTGGTGATGGTCATTCTCTGGAAGGTCATCCCGGTCTTCGCCTCCCTCTTCGAGAGCCTCGGCGCAGAGCTGCCTCTTCCGACCCGCGTCGTCATCGCCATGTCGAACTTCATCGGCGACTACTGGTGGCTGATGATGATCCTGTTCATCGCGTCGTGGTTCTCGATCCGCAAGTATCACCAGACCTATAAAGGCAAGCGCGTCCTCGACAAGATCCTCCTCAAGATGCCGGTCCTGGGGATGCTCCTCCGCAAGATCGCCGTGGCGCGGTTCTGTCGCACGCTGGCCACGCTCACGTCGTCAGGCGTCCCCATTCTGGATGGGCTGCAGATCACCGCCCGCACCGCCGGCAACTCCATCGTGGAGGACGCGATCATGGCCACGCGCAAGTCGGTCGAAGAGGGCAAGACCATCAGCGAGCCCCTTGCCGATACGGACGTCTTCCCGACGATGGTCGTGCAGATGATCGCGGTCGGCGAGCAGACCGGCGCGCTGGACACGATGCTCTCCAAGATCGCGGACTTTTACGAAGAGGAAGTCGACACTGCCGTCGCCGGCCTGATGAAGCTTCTCGAGCCAATTCTGATCGCTTTCCTCGGTGTCTGCATCGGCGGCATCGTCATCGCCATGTACATGCCGATGTTTGCCCTCATCGGACAGCTCGGGTAAGCAGGGCCGAGGGCCGAGGGACGAGGGCCGAGGCCCCCGCCCCCCTCGGTCTTTTGCGGCCCGCGCTCACGGCCCGATGAGCGACGCCGACACAGCCGCCGGTCCTGTCTCCGAAGCCCTCACCGTCCCTCCCTCGTCCTTCAGCCCTCG
>JANMSA010001050.1:0-1562 GCA_031388865.1 Acidobacteriota bacterium
CGTAGAACGCGCCGCCCGGAAGGCGGCAGCTGATCCCTTCGATCGCATTCAGTTCTGCAACGACGACATCGCGCCGCTCGGTGAATGCGGCGACCATCTTCGCGATCTCGAGCCGGCTCTGCGGCGACTCGATCGCGAGCCGTGCACCATGCTGGTTGTACGCGGGGACGCATGAAAAGTAGTTGATGTTGAGGTTGCGGAAGACGACCGCCTCTTCCGAGGTCGGAAAGACTGCCCATCCGACGCGGCCGCCTGTCCATGAGTACGACTTCGAGACGCCGGAGACGATGATGGTCCGCTCCGCCATCCCCGGCATCGATGCGATCGACTGATGCGTCGCACCGTCGAAGAGAATGTCCTCATAAACCTCATCCGAGTAGACTCTCGCGTCGTCCGGCGCTTCGTAGCGAATCACGCCGGCAATCTCCTGGAGCTGTTCGCGCGTTGCGACACCGCCGGTCGGATTTGACGGGAAGTTCAGGTAGATCAGCTTCGTCCGATCGGTCAGGAGCTCTTCGAGGTCTCTTGGCCTGAAGGTGAATCCGTTCTCCTCGCGAAGATGGAGTGGTGCGGGAACCGCCTCGACATAGCGCGTGAACGACTCATAGATCGGAAAGCCAGGGCTCGGATAGATCACCTGATCGCCTGCGTCGCAGTAGACCTCCTGCGCGAATCCGATCGGCGGCTTCGCGCCGGGGAACACGACCACGCGGTCGGGCGTGATCTTCAGCCCGCGCCTCTCGCCTACGCTCTTCGCGATCGCTGCTCGCAATGGGAGGATTCCCTGCGGATCGCAGTAGTGGGTCTGATCGAGATCGATCTGGCGCTTCACCTCTTCGGCAATGTGCGCGGGAAGCGGAAAGTCTGGTTCCCCGATGTTGCAGCGGATCACGGGCGTGCCGCGACTCTCGACCTCTTGAATGGCGGGAGCGATCCGGAACGCGTTCTCGGTCCCGAGAAACGCGACACGACGGGCGAATGCGGGTGCGTAGACCGCCTCGTGGAGCATCGGCATGTTGGGATTCCTCCGGTGATCCAGATTCTTGCAGCGCCTTCAGATTGGGGCGATGTGTGACCGCACTCGACGCTGTGACCGCCCACACATCTGCGAATCTCTATGTTCCAGGCTTCAGCTGATGCTCGACACTGATGTAGACGACGAGGGAGCGCGCGCCGCCGCCAGTCATCTGAAGCGATAACCGATAGTTGAGCAGGATGTTGTCGAGGCGCGTGGTGCCGGCATCGTCAAGGATAGGAATTTTCATTTTCGGTTGCAGCTCCGAGTCGAGACCGTCGAGCTGCCTGGCGGGATTCTACGTCCTTTCGGGGTCGATCAGGTGCGATTCGGAATCGCGGCGGATGCCTCGAAGCATTCAAATTGGAGCCGGGTGGCCTCGCGGAAGCATTGGCTTGCATCGCGCGCCCGAGTTCCGGCACACGCCCGCCTCCGCCGCGGCCACCTCCCCGGCCATCTCCTCCCCGCGCTCACTGCACGCCGTCCCCGGCCGGGCGAGCGGGGGGCGGGGGGTGGAGCGAGCCGGCCGAGGACGGCGTGCCGGTTC
>JANMSA010001063.1:0-3535 GCA_031388865.1 Acidobacteriota bacterium
AGCGGGATGCCGGGTCGGTTGGCGGTTGGCCGGTCTTCAGTCTTCGAGTCTTCGAGTCTTCGAGGCCGGAGGTTCACAGTCTGATAGGAGTCACCGTCTCACAGGGCGGCCGCAGTCAACGGACCTATGAGACTCTGAGACTAAGAGCCCAGAACCTTCTCGAAGACTTGAAGACTCGAAGACTCGAAGACTACGAGTCTGCGTGGCAGAAAACGCTCCTCGGGCGATGAGCGTCGCGGTGGCGGAGCAACCAGCGCCGCCAACCGCCTCCTGCCAACCGACTTCTGCTACGATTCCCATGGTCCGATGATGAATCTGTTGCGCGTTGAGAACTTCGCGTCCGCGATGCCGCTGATCTCGGCTGGGCTTCTGCTGCTGATCCTCATCGTCTCCTTCCGCTCACGGGCCGTCGTGTTCTGCCAGTACCTCGAGAACATGACCGGCGTCCGGCTCAAACCCTCGGACGTCCGCCGCGTATACCGCGAGAAGGGACGCAACGGCGTCCGGGAGCTTTTCCTCGAACTCATCATTCATGAGGATCTCAAGGAAGGACCGATCGACCCCGAATCGACCCTGACCGGCAGGAAATCGCAGGCCCGGGAGCTTTGAGGTCTTCCCCCGCTGCTTCCTCTCGGCGTCCACTGACCCGCTTTACGTTTCATTTCTGAAAACCTCGCGCCTTCGCGGCGCTGGCCGGATTGCCAGTCGCCGCGGCGTGTTATCCACTGAACACATTCGCAACTCGAAGGAGAACTATGTCTCGAACCAAATTTGTGGCGGCAGCCCTCTGCGTGGCAACCCTTTCGGGCACCGCCTTCGCTCAGACGAGCACCCCTGCTGACATCCTCCCCTTCAAGGCCACCGAGAAGACTCTCGGCAACGGTCTGAAGGTCATCGTCGTCCCGACGGGATTCCCTGACATCGTCTCCGTGCAGATCCCGATGCAAACCGGATCGCGGAACGAAGTGGAGCCCGGCAAGTCCGGCTTCGCCCACTTTTTCGAGCACATGATGTTCCGCGGTACGAAGTCCTATTCACCCGAGGCTTACAACGCCATCATCACCAAGGCCGGCGCCCGCCAGAACGCCTACACCTCGGACGACCTGACGAACTATCACGTCACCTTCGCCAAGGAAGACCTCGAGAAGATTCTGGAGATCGAGGCGGACCGCTTCAAGAACCTCTCGTACGCCGAAGATGCTTTCAAGACCGAGGCGCGGGCGGTGCTGGGGGAGTACAACAAGAACTCGCAGAGCCCCATCCGTAAGATCCTGGAAGTCCAGCGCGACGCCGCGTACACCACCCATCCCTACAAGCACACCACGATGGGCTTCATCAAAGACATCGAGGACATGCCCAACCAGTTCGAGTACGCGAAGACCTTCTTTTCGCGCTGGTATCGTCCGGAGAAGGCCACCATCATCGTGGCCGGCGACGTCGACCCCGCGCGTGTGTTCTCGCTGGTCGAGAAGTACTTCGGCGACTGGCAGCGCGGGACGTTCAGCGTGGACATCCCGCAGGAGCCGGAGCACAAAGGTCCTGTTTATGCGCATGTTCCGTGGACGTCCCCGACCCTCCCCTGGGTGACCGTGGGCTTCCATGGTCCGTCGGCGATGCAGATGAAGGATCAGGCCTCCTTCGACGTCATGCTCGACCTCTCCTTCGGTCAGACCTCGGACCTCTACAAGCGGCTCGTCGAGCAGGAGCAGAAGGTCGACCAGCTGTTCTTCTTCGGCGGGCCGAGCGTCGATCCGACGCTCTTCACCGTCTTTGCTCGCGTGAAGGACCCGAAGGACGCGATCTACGTTCGCGACTCCGTGCTGGAGACGTTCGCGAAGCTGCGCGCGCAGGAGCTCGACGCGACGCGCGTAGGCGACGCCAAGACGAATGCGCGCTATGGCTTCGTACGAGCACTGGACAACACCGACGCGATCGCCTCGACCGTGGCCAGCTTTGCGCACTTCGAACGCTCGTACGACACGATCAACAAATACTTCCGCGAGCTGGCTACTGTGACCCCGGCCACGCTGCAGACGACCGCACAGAAGTACTTCACGGACAAGAACCTGGTCGTGACGACGCTCTCGCAGCAGGCGCTGCCTGAAGGCATCGCCAAGGCGCCGGCCCTGGCCTCGCTGGCGCAAGTGGCAGGTCCGGTTGCGCAGATCCGTTTCGTCGAACAGAAGTCCGTGCTGCCGAACGTGATGATGAAGTTCCTCTTCACTTCCGGCTCAGCTGCCGATCCCAAGGGGAAGGAAGGTCTGGCGCAGCTCGCCGGGTCGATGATCACCGATGCCGGCTCCAAGGAGATGCGCATCGACGAGATCAACAAGGCCATGTATCCGATCGCCGGCGCGTTCGGCAATCTCGTCGACAAGGAGATGACCACCTTCACAGCGGTCATCCATCGCGACAACATCGACAAGTTCCTCCCGGTGGTTCTGCCCCAGCTGCTCGCGCCCGGCTTCCGTGACGAAGACTTCAAGCGTCTCAAGGATCAGCAGGTGAACGCTCTGCAGCAGGATCTCCGCAGCAACAACGAAGAGGAACTGGGCAAAGAGCAGCTCCAGAACGTGGTCTTCGGCGGTACCGCCTACGGCCACAGCGTCCTGGGAACGCTGGCCGGTCTCCAGTCGATCACTCTCGACGATGTGAAGAAGTTCGTTGCGGACCACTACAACGCCAGCAACGTGGTGGTGGGCCTCTCCGGCAGCTATCCCGACACTCTGGTCAAGAGGTTGACGACCGACCTCGGCGTCCTCGGCGCCGGCGAAGAGGAAAAGAGCATCGCCCAGCTTCCGGCCATCAAGGGCGCGCAGTCCTCAGGACTGCAAGTGCAGATCGTGAAGAAGGAGACTCGCGCGACCGCGATCTCCATGGGTCACCCCATTCCGGTCACGCGCAACGCCGCGGACTTTGCCGCGTTGAACGTCGCCCGCGCCTGGCTGGGCGAGCATCGTGCGTCGATGTCCCACCTGTATGACCGCATCCGCGAGGCCCGCGGCCTGAACTACGGCGACTACGCGTACATCGAGTACTTCAATCGTCCTGGCGGCCAGTTCTTCCCCAGCCCGAACATCGCTCGCCGCTCGCAGATCTTCGAGATCTGGATCCGTCCGGTGGTCCCCGAGAACGCGCAGATGGCCATGCGCATCGCCCTGTACGAGACCCAGAAGATGATCGACAACGGTCTCTCGCAGGCGGACTTCGAGAAGAGCCGCGACTATCTCCTGAAGAACGTCTACCTCCTCACCGCCAACCAGAACCAGCGCCTCGGCTACGCGCTCGACTCCTGGTGGTACGGCATGGGTGAGTACGTCCCCACCATGCGCTCGGCGTATGCGAAGTTGACGCGCGACGACGTCAACAAAGCCATCAAGAAGTACCTGTCCGCGAAGAACCTCCAGGTGGTGATCATCACCAAGGATGCAGAGGGCCTTCGCGACACTCTACTGAAGGATGACGCGTCGTCGGTCAAATACGACGCGCCGAAGCCGGAGCTCGCGGAAGACGACAAGGTGATCGGCAGCTACAA
>JANMSA010001121.1:0-5849 GCA_031388865.1 Acidobacteriota bacterium
GAATGCGAACCGGTACGCGACCCTTTCAGGGTCGATCTCCATTGCCAACGCAGTCCGGTGGTCGCTCGCTTTGCTCTCACCACCGGCTACCCTACGCGCCGCCTCCAGCGGCGATGTTCTGCCGCGAGAGACTCCTAGGGCCGGCCCGTGGCTCTCGCCCCCGGTCTTCTACGAAGTCCTTCTGCCTGATCCGTCCCGCGGCGGCATTTCGAGTTCGGTCATGACGGCATAGAAGGCGCCCCGGGAGATCGACATTCAGTACCGGAACGTGAACCCCGCCTGAATCAATCGCGGGCCGCCCGGCAGGATGCCGCGCGAGCGGTCCACAATGGAGTCGGCGTTCAGCGCATTCTTGACCGTCACGAACAATGTGCTCCTCAGCACGGGTACTTCAACATTCACAGTTGCATTGACGATCGTCGACGCCGCGATGAGCCCCCGCTGACCATCGGCTGTCGGCGCCACGGTGTTCAGATCGTCGGTGAACTGCTCACTGATGTGTACAGCCTCGACATACACCTGGCTGCCGCTCGGCATCAGGTACCCGACGCCGCCAGTGAAGAGCTGTTCTGGTGCATATGGAAGGCGATTGCCGCTCACGCTGACCTTGCCCGATCCCGCAATGCTGCTGAAGCGTTTGCCAACAAACTCGGCTGCAGGGATGTAGGTGTAGGCGACTTTTGTGAAGAGGTTCTGACGCGATCCGAACAGCGCGGCCGTATCGACGCGGCTGGACAGCTCCACGCCCTGGTGCAACGTTCTGCCACCATTCGTCAGTGTGGCACCCACCCCTCCGGCAAGGGTGGCGGGAATGATCTGATTTTCATAATCCATGCGGAAGAGCGCCGCGCTGACCTGCAGCCCGGGGAGCGCGGTCGCGCGGATTCCCAGTTCTGCATTCCAGCTCCGTTCCGGATCGAGCTCCACCACGAGGCCGGTGGCATTGCTGATGACATCCTCCGTGCGCGGCGGCGCGAATCCTCGATGAACGCCCGCGAACAGAGTCGTGCTCTCCCCCGCCGCGTACGCGAGGCCGAGGCCTGGAATGGTCTCGGTCAGATCCGTGCTCCCCGTAGCACCCGTTCCGGCGTTGGCCAGCCGGTTGGTTCGCTCGAATCCAATCCGCTCCACTCTCACGCCCGGCGTGAGCGTCCAGCGTCTGGCGGTGAGATGCACCTGGGCGAAGGTCGCGAGCGCCTGGTTGCTCCGCTCGTTGTTCTCCACCAGACGGCCGGTGCGGGCGACCGGCGTTTCGCCGTTGATCTGGCGTCGCTCCTGCTCCTCGACGTGCAGGCGGAGCCCGAGCTCCGTCTCCGCGCTGATGCCGCCCCATCGTGTTGCCACCCGCGCGCGCGATTCCACACCCCCGTTCCGATAGGTGCGCAGGCGCCCCTCGTTGCCACAGGTGGTCTGCAAGTTGGCCATGCCCCCACAGTTCGGATCAGCGCTGTCATTCGGGCGTTGCGCGGAATTGCTGGACTGGCGCCACCAATCCCGTTTGAAGGTGGATCCGTACGCGGTGGTGGTCACGGTCACGTCGCGGGTGAGCTGAAATGCATGAGTGGCCGCGGCGCCGAGGCGGGATCCTTTGAAGGAGTCATTGCTGAAGGGATTCTGCCGGGGATCGAGGTCGTACTCGGCCTGCCGCAACCCGGAATACGTCAGCGTTGAATCCTCCATGTAGGAACTGCCGCGGAGCGTCAGGGACTGCCGCGGCGTTGCCGCCCAGCTGACTTTGCCGAAGACATCGTTCATCAGGGAGTGCGTGTTGTCTCGCGCCCCCTCCCCCTGTTTGCGCAAGATGGAGAGCAAGGCTCCGGCCGGTCCCCACGTCGCGCCCGCCGCGATCTCGCCGTTCCGATAGCCGCGGTTGCCATTGGCCAGGTTCACTCGCAGAGTCGGCTCCGTCGAAGGATTCGGCGTCACGTAGTTGATCACGCCGCCGACGGTGGACGGGCCGTACGCAATCTGCCCCGAGCCCTTCACGATCTCGATCGATTCGTAGCGCTCGATCGGCGGATGGTAGTAGGCGGCGTTGTCGCCGTAGGGGGCATGGCCAAGCGGAACTCCGTCTTCGAGAAGAAGCACCTTCGAAGAGCGGGTCGGGTTGAGCCCGCGAATGCCGATATTCGGCCGCAGTCCCAGTCCTTCTTCATCCCGGACGTTGACGCCGGCCACCTTTCGAAGGGCCTCGCTGGTGCTCACGACGCGATCGCTCTCCAGGTCGCGGTGATCGATGATGTCGACGACACCGGGGATCACCCGCGGATCGGCAGCAATGCGCGATGCGGTCACGATGACCTCCTGCAGAAACACCGCTGGCTGCAGGGTGATCGACAGGTCATCACCGGGATCAGACGCGGCAACGCTGAGTTGGCTCATCTCGTAACCGGGAAGGGAGAATTCGAGAATGGTCGCCCCGCTCTTCGATCGCTCGACGCTGAACTTGCCGTGCTGATCCGACTCGACGGACGGAGTTTCGCTGGAGGCAGATCGAATCGCAACCCGCGCTCCCGGCAAGGGAGTTCCTTGCCCGTCGATGACGCGACCACTGACTCGATGTTGGGCAGCAGCAAAAGGAACCACCAGGATCAGGACCAGCAGCATCACAATTCGTTGAGGCATCGGGTAAGAGTTCATGGCAGCTCCTTCGTACGGCTTGCTGCGACACAGTCTCAACGAGTGAGGGATTTCTCCACGTGCGAGCCGTCACTGGCCAGACGTGACAGCCGTCACGCGCACCGTTGTCGGTTGTCTGCGGGGCAGCGGCTTCGGGGGACGTCCTCTCAGAGAACCGACAACCGAGAACTGACAACCGGCGCTCCGCGCGAGAGGAACCCTTTTCTGCCGCGAGAGACTCCAAACCAAACACGTGTGACAGCCGTCATGATCCGTGCGGATGTCCGTGCGTTACCTTCCCCCTCACATGAACGACTCCCTCATCCTCGCCGTTGGACTTGGCGCTGCGCTCGGGACCACCGGAGCGTGGTTCCCTCAGATCGTACGCACCTGGAAAACGCATCGGGCCAGTGATTTCTCGTGGGGCTATCTCACGTTGCTGGCCACGGGCGTCGCGCTGTGGACCACCTATGGCTTGCTCCGCGGCGATCTCGTGGTCATCGTCGGCAACAGTGTCACCCTGCTTCTCGTGTCCTCGGTGGCGTTCGTGAAATCGAGGGAAGGAAGACCCACTAGCCCCGTCCCATCCTGCACTTGCCTGTGATCGCACTCACATTCGCCCTGTGAGCAGAGGCCACGCGCATGAGGTCCGGCTCGCCGTAAGGTTGGGCCTGGGAGGCTCACATGCGCCTTGGTGACGAACGGCAGCTCAACCAGAACACGACGCTCGTCGAAGTCCTCCGACTGACGCCACGATCAACGTCGCTCTTCGACGACCTCGGAATCGACTACGCCTGCGGCGGCGCAACTACGCTCAAAAGCGCCGCGGCGGCGGTGGGGCTCACCTCGAGCGAACTGATGACGATGGTCGCGGTCAGGCCGCGGACCGGTGAGCGTGACTGGAACAAGGTCCGGCTCTCTGAGCTGACGCGCTTCCTGGCGAACGACCACACCTATATGCTCTGTGACCTGCTGCCGCGCATACGCACCAGCATCGGCGCCGCGGTCGAATGCCACGGCCCGATCCCTCTGCTGCGGCGCATGCGAGAGCTGGAGCTTACGCTCGCCGAGACGCTGATCGGGCACGCCGCCTCCGAAGAGCAGGAGCTCTTTCCGATTGTAGAAAGCCTCGAGGACGCGGCTTCCTCGATCGCCCTCAGGGCTCCAAACGCCCGGATCAGCCAACGTGTTCTGCGCGAGGCCATTGAACACGAAGACCTTCGCGATCGCGTTCATACCCTCCGCGACCTCGCCAACGAACTTCTCCTGGACTACGAACTGACCGCGTTGAGTCTGCATCTACGCACGTTCCAGAGGCATCACCATGAACACATGCATCTGGAGAACAACGTCCTCTATCCGCGGGCAATCGCCATCGAGAACGAGTTGCGACACGCCGGTGATCCCGAACGGATTCGCGGATGACGGATGTCATTGCCTGACGGGCCGGCCGAACGCACACTGGGCACCGTATGCGAGCGCACGGTTCGTGGAATCAGCACGCGATATCGACGGATCGGGTCGCCAGTCCGGCTGAAGTGGAAATCTCGAACGACTCCGTCGTTCGCCGGGTCGCCATCCGACCTCTGGTCGTGCCGGTCGAGCACGGCGGATGGGCGCTTCTTCGACGGACCCCACTCTGCAGTCCGCAATGGTGGGCTCTGCGCGACAGGTGATGCCCGTCAATCGACGACGACAGTACGATGCGTGAGCTCCAGAATGAAGCGCGACAGTTCCTCGCCCGTAAAGTCGTCCCAACCGCCGCACGTGTCATGTTCTTCTGCCTGCACGTCGCACGCGGTCGGCAACTGATGGACTTCCTGGCGGGCCAGCTGCCACCGGTTTCCGAGATCTTCCAACTCCTGGCGCGACATGTCGGGCCCGCGCTCACTGAGCCATGGGTAGTCCGCGCGCAACGCACCGTCGTCGTAGCGGCGGAAGCCGCGGCAGAAGACCCCTCGCTCCGCGGCGGCCTTGCATACGGAGGTATCCGGGCCCGTGATCTTCATCAGCTCTTCCCGCAGCAGCGCGATTCCGGCGTTGCGCGACAGCGACTGCGCTTTGGGCGACGTACGAGTCATCGTGACCTCCGGAGCGCCTGAACGCTCCACCACTCAATGTGGGCTGCCCGATTCCGCCCGGCGGTGGGGAAACTCACATTGTCCTGTGCGGCCCGTCACACGATGCGGCCCAGCACGAGTCCGGCGCCATACGCCAGCGCGGCGGCCGCGGATCCGATCAGGAGCGTTTCAAGACCCGCCCGCCACCACGAAGTGGTCAACCACAATGACTTCGCGCTGCCAATCGAGAAGAATACAAGGGCAGTGGCTCCTGCCGAGATTGCGGGAGCGTTCGAGACAGGCATGAAGAAGGGCAGGAGAGGAATGACGCCGCACAGTAGAAAGGCGGCGAGGGTACTGCCCGCGGCGGCGAGGGCCGAGCGGGCGTGCGGGGAAACGCCGTATTCATCAGCGAGCATGGTCTTTACCCAGAGCGTACGATCTGCCGTGATGACTGTAACAACGCGCTCGAGGTCATCACCGCTGAGCCCCTTCGCGGCGAAGATCTGCCGCACTTCCTCGCGCTCCCCTTCCGGGTACTCATCGATATGGCGCTCCTCCCGCATGCGAAGCGCCTCCAGCTCCTCCCCCTCTGTGCGCGTCGCCGAGTAGTTGCTCGCCGCCATTGAGAACCCGTCCGCGAAGAGGTTGGCCACGCCGAGGATGAGGATCACGTTCGGTGCGAGTCCGGCCCCGACCACTCCGGTGACGATGGCGAACGTCGTGACCGAGCCGTCGATGCCGCCGTAGATCCAGTCGCGCAGGTAACTCTTCCGAGGCACGCCGCTGAGCCGGTGACGAATCGCTTCGGGAGTGTGTTCGTGGTCCATTGAAGACTCATCCCACGACTCACACGCGAAGAAGGATGACCCGCGTCACCACGGACCGTGAGCATCCAGCCCCGGCCCTGCGGCGGAGTCGGGTCTGCCGGCCCCGCATCACCCGTCACCCCTGCGGGTGACGATGATCACGATCCCCGCACAGGACCGATCGTACCGTCTGTTGAGATCATGTCGCAGCTAGCGCACCAGCATCCGGATCCCCTCGACCTCGCCAATCCCGAAGCGCGGCCGCTCCTGCTGATCGGCAATCCGAACGTCGGCAAGTCGCTCCTGTTCACGCGACTGACCAACCGTTACGTCACGGTCTCCAACTACCCGGGAACCACGG
>JANMSA010000014.1:0-5062 GCA_031388865.1 Acidobacteriota bacterium
GGGGAGCGTGCGACGGGCAAGTCGCGCAGCACCTCCCCCTCGAGAGCCTTCTCCCCGCGCACGGGGGAGAAGGTGCCGAAGGCGGATGAGGGGGCGCCCTCGAGAGCAGACGACAGTCGTGTCATCCCGGGTGTGAGTCGAGGGCCCAGGTCCCTCGAACCGGGCGCTCGGGATGACAGCACCTGAGACCAGCGCCCGAGGAGCGTTCTCTGCCGCGCAGACTCCTAGATCAGGTGTGCGAGGGCTGGCGCAGGGGTGGGCTCCGGCATGCACGCCGGGCACGGTGGTGCAGACGCGGCTGAGGATTGCGCAAGCATTCCGCGGAGGCTGACGTGACAGGAACCGCACTGGTCGCCGATGCCACACAGCTGGAGGTCCGCGACACTCAGGGCGCCGTTGTCGATGGCTCTCGCCACGTGTCGTTCGGATTGGCCGCGGCAGATACAGATGATCAAGTCGTTTGCCTTTTTGCTGAGACACTGTCTCAACAAGGGCATTCTGAACGCTTCAGGCTGTTCCCGTCAAGTCCTCTCAGAAATGGAATCTCGATTGCGGCGCAGACGAGGTGTCAAAAAGCTTTCTTTTTCTTACACTTAACCTCTACGTTGGTTGAGACCGCCGCCTGCGCATGACGAAGGTCGTTTCTAGAGGCGCCGTTGAGCTTCGAGATCCGCGGATGATCACGCCACTCCACTATCATCCGCACCGATGCGGGACTTAGACCTCGGGAACGGCACCGTCGTCGCCGCCGCTCTGCTCCGAGCAACGACTTCGCGTTCGGGCGGGCCCGGCGGGCAGAACGTGAACAAGGTGGAGTCGCGCGTGACGATCGAGGTCGACGTCGAGGCGCTGCCGCTCACGGATCTGCAGAAGCAACGAGTGCGCGACGCGCTCCGCGGACGCATCAGCGGTGCCGGAGTGCTGCGCGTCACCTCACAGGCGGAGCGTAGCCAGCTCGCCAATCGAGACCGGGCGCTCTCTCGCATGGAAGAGCTCCTGAGCGACGCGCTCGAAGAGCGGACGCCGCGCCGCGCAACGCGCGTACCGAAAGGGCAGAAGCAGCGGCGCGTGGAAGAGAAGAAGAGGCGGAGCGAAACGAAGAAGCTGCGCGGCAGGATCGAGTAGTGCGGGTCGCCGCTCCGCCGGCGGAAAGCCGTGTGAGATCGTTGCCAGTTGCCGGCGCTGCAGGGTGATGGCGATTCTGGTCCCGATAGCCGCGGAGGCGCAGAACCGACAACTGACATACGAACGGCTTTACTCGATGACTTTGAGCAACTCGATGAGCCGCTCCCACGCCTGACTGTGAGCTTTGCGGTTCGCGTCCGTGGGGTTGGGTTCCTCGCCCAGGCGCATGAAAGCGTGGCCGGCTCCTTCATAGACTACCGGCTCGAAACGCTTGCCGAGCGTGGCCAGCAGCGCCTTCGTCGGCTCAATGGTAGCGTTCACGCGGGCATCATCGCCGCCGTAGAAGCCGTACACCGGTGCCTCGATTCCGGCCCCGCCTTCCTCGGTCGCCGGTCCCGTGCCGTAGAACGGCATGGCGAGGGACAGTCCGTCGATCGTGTTCGCTGCGTCCCACGTCCGTGCGCCGCCCCAGCAGAATCCCATCACTGCCAGCTTTCCATTTGCGGAAGGGAGCGCGCGCACGTACGCCGCGGTGCTGGCGAGATCGGAAAGGACCTGGTCACGTGGCAGCTTCGAAATGGCCTCCCGCGCCGCGTCGGAGGTGGCGAAGCCGGACGTACGTCCGCCGTTGGGCGCGGATCCGGAGAGCATGTCCGGCGCGATTGCGATGTAGCCCTTCGCAGCAATTCTGTCCGCGACGGTGCGCACCCAGTCGGTCAGGCCTCGGTTCTCATGAATGATCATCACGGCGCCCGACTTCGTCTTTGATTGGGGATAGACGACATAGGCGTGGAGTGACCGGCCCGCGCTCTGGATGGGCACCCACTCATCGTGCCGGGGTGTGCTCTCGAGTCGAGCGTCTGGAACAGGCTGCGTGGCGCAGGCGAAGGTGAGGAGCAGGACCGGCAGCAGATTTCGCATGGGCGCACATTGTGCGCTCATGCGAGGTGCTGTGATCGCTGAAGGTCGTCAATTTTGGATGTGGGTTCCTCCCCGGCGATTGGGGAGCAGAGCGACGCCGACTCTCACTTCCCGTGCGCTGTCCTTAGAATGAGTACACGCCATGCGGATCGTCGCTCTTGTCGCACTCTGCGTTCTGCTCGCGACGAGCGTGTTCGCGGCGCCTTCCGCCGCAGTGCAGTTCCCCGCGGGCATGACCCTGACCGATGCGCTTCTTCAACTGCAGCAACATGGGTTGAAGCTCGTGTTCAGCAGCCAGGTGGTCCCGCCGGAGATGAGAGTGAAGACGGATGCGCGCGGGGTCGATCTTCGCCGCCTGGTTGAGGAAATTCTCGCTCCGCACGCCCTCGGCATTGCAGATGAGAACGGAGTGCTCGTCGTGATCCGAAAACAAGAGCCCGCTCCCTCTCCGAAGCCGGAGCAGGTTGCGCCTCCGGCGCAGCCGGTCTGGTCTGAGGAGATCGTCGTGCAGCCGAGCCGCATCTCGCTGCTGGTGGAGGAGCCTTTGGCCCCGGTCAGTCTCACGCGTGCGGACATTCAGGCGCTGCCGCACCTCGGCGACGATGTCTTCCGGACGCTGCGTCTCCTGCCCGGTACGACGTCCGCCGATCTGTCAGCGGAACTGCATCTGCGTGGAGGGCGGCGCGACGAGGTGCTCATTCGGCTCGACGGCCAGGAGCTCTACGACCCCTATCACCTGAAGGAATACGACAATGCGCTGAGCATCGTCTCCGCGTCGGCACTGGCGAAGGCGGACCTCATCACCGCGGCGTTTCCAGTCAGCTACGGCGACCGTATGGGCGGCGTGCTGGATATGACCACGATCGCTCCGCCCGGCGAGCGGCGGGTCCGGCTGGTGGCCAGCATCATCGGCGTTCAGGTCGAGGCGGGGGACGCCTTTCGCAATGGCCGTACGGGATGGTTCGCGTCGCTCCGCCGAGGCAATACGGATCTTCTCGGCCGCGCATTTCAGCTGGAGGGTCCCTCCTTCTGGGACTTTTTCGGGAAGATCGAGAACGAGCTCACGCCGCGGCAAAGCCTCGGTCTGCGCGTGCTGGCCTCGGCGGACCGGTTGAGCTTCACCGTGCCCGACTCGAAGGAGCTGCGCACTGATTACAGCAACGCGTACGTCTGGTTGACGCACCGCGCCTCCAACGGCCGGTCACTGTTCGTGGACACGATCGCCTCTTTTGCGCAGGTGGAGCGCGATCGGCGCGGTTTCGAGACTGACGAAGAGCGCATGTTCAGGGTTCGGGACGAGCGTCTGCTGGGAGTCACCGGCCTCACTCAGTCTTGGAGCATTCAATCCGGCGATAGGCACTTCGTGACTGCGGGAGTGGAGCTGCGGCAGTTCGACGCACAGTACGACTATGCCCGCGAACGCGAGTTCGAGACGCCGCTGGCGGCCATCCGCGCGGATGCAGTGGACGGTGTCTTCGCCGAGACTCCTCGCTTGCGCGATGAGCAGTTTGGCGGGTACGCATCGGACCGCGTCCGTCTCTCGGACGCGATCACGGTCGATGCGGGCGCTCGCTTCGACCGGCACACGTCGACAGGAGAAGGGATGGTCAGCCCCCGCCTGAATGGCGCATGGGCTTTTGCGCAATCGACCGTCCTGCGATTGGGCTGGGGACACTTTCTGCAGAGCCAGCGAGCGCACGAGCTGATGATCGAAGACAGCGACCTCCGTCTCTATCCGGTCGAACGATCGCGGCAATGGGTGGTGGGCGTCGAACATCTCTTCGACTCGTCAGTCCCATTGCCGTTGTCGAACGTGCGGGTCGAGGCTTACCAGCGTCGGGTTTCCAATCCCAGACCGCGTTACGAGAATCTGCTGGGACCGTTCGACCCGTTTCCTGAAGGGGAGTTCGATCGCGTGCGCATTGAGCCTGAGCGCGCGACCGCCACAGGAATCGAAGTGCTCGTTCACGGGCGTCCCACACCGAAGGTGCAGTGGTTCCTGAACTACACACTGGCGTCGACGACGGACCGGATCGACGGCGACGACGTGCCACGCTCGATCGATCAGCGCCACGCGTTGAACGCCGACGTCAACCGCCGTCTGGGCAACGGCTGGAACGTGAACCTCGCCTGGGTCTTCCGCACCGGGCATCCGACTACACAGCTCACCGTCGACGAGAATCTCGAGCCCGTGCTGGGACCGAGCAACAGCGTGCGGCTCCCGAGCTATCACCGCCTCGACCTGCGGCTGAGCCGTGATTGGAAACGCCGATCCGCCGCAGTCAAGTTCTTCATCGACGCGCACAACGTGTACAACCGCCAGAATGTCTCCGGACTCGATGTGAAGCTCGACCTCGAAACGTCCGAGCTCACTTCCGAGCCCGAGATCTGGCCGCGCTTCTTCGCGTCGGCGGGAATCTCGTGGGAGTTCTGATTTCCTGTTTTTCCCGATCATGTCTCGCTGACGTTGTCAGTTGTCGGTTGTCAGTTGTCTGAGCCTTCGAGCCCGGCCGGTCACCGATACGGACAACGTTTCAGTCTACGAGTCATCGAGTAGTCCCCGCGCTATGCGAGAGTGGTTCCCCTTGAAGGCTCGTAGACTCGACAGACCCTCACCGCACCCCGACGATCAGCGCGCCGTCGCGGACTCGATACTCGACGCCGGAGCTCAACGCGACCGTGCGTAGCGCATCGTCTGGCTTGAGCTCGTCGATTGATCCGTGAAGGATCGTCGTCGACGCGAGTGCCTCCGCTCTGGCAGTTGCAAACGTCAGCGTCCATCCTTTCTCTCTCACGATCCATCGCAGAAACGACTCGAGCGGGCGTCCCTCGATCGTCGGTACCCGCGCGGTCTCGAGGACCCATTCCCAGCTCGGCGCATCAGGACGGATGGTCGTGCGCACCATCTCGCCGGCTTGGCCGATGAGCAGCTCCTCGCCCGCGGAGGCGAGGTCCGAACGGTCATGATGCGCGAGGGTGACCCGGCCTTCGCGAACGCGCAGGTGGGTCGTGCCGG
>JANMSA010000021.1:0-1825 GCA_031388865.1 Acidobacteriota bacterium
CTTCCGGGGGCGCTGGTTGAATTGCAGCACCCGCTTGCGGAGGCGGATCGCGGAAGGGGTTACTTCCACGAGCTCATCGTCGTTGATGAACTCCAGCGCCTGCTCGAGATTCAACACCCGGTGCGGCGTGAGGCGTACGGCTTCGTCGGCCGTGGAGGCGCGCATGTTGGTGAGCTTCTTGGCCTTGGTCACGTTCACGTCCATGTCCGCGGGGCGCGAGTTCTCGCCCACGAGCATGCCCTCGTAGACTTCGGTGCCCGCGCCGATGAGCAGCTCGCCGCGGTCTTCCATGTGGCTCAGGGTGTATGCGGTGGCGTGTCCCGTGCGGTCGGCGATGAGCACCCCGGTGAGCCGCCGGGTGATCTCACCCTGCCATTCGATCCAGCCCTCGAGCAGGGCGTTCATGATGGCGGTGCCTCGGGTGTCCGTCATGAGCTCCGTGCGGATGCCGATGAGACCGCGTGTGGGCACCTGGAACTCGAGTCGCACGCGACCCGAGCCGTGGTTCACCATCTTCACCATCTTGCCCTTGCGCATGGCCATCTTCTCGAGGACCACACCCATGTAGGCCTCGGGCAGGTCGATGGTGAAGAGCTCGAGCGGCTCCTTGCGCACGCCGTCCACCTGTTTGGTGATGACCTCGGGATTGGAGATGGACAGCTCGAACCCTTCGCGGCGCATGGTCTCGATGAGGATGGCGAGCTGCAGCTCGCCGCGGCCCATCACCCGGAAGGAGTCGGCGGAGTCGGTCGGCTCCACCCGGATGGACACGTTGGTGAGCAGCTCCTTGTCCATGCGGTCCTTGATGTTCCGCGAGGTCACCCACTTGCCCTCGCGGCCGGCGAAGGGCGACGTGTTGACGGAGAAGATCATGGACAGCGTGGGCTCGTCGATGTGGAGAGCGGGCAGCGGTGACGGGTTGGCGGCGTCCGTGATCGTCTCCCCGATGGAGATGCCCTCGAACCCGGCCAGGGCCACCACCTCACCGCACTCGGCCATCTCGACGTCCGCACGCTTCAGGCCCTCGAACGTGAAGAGCTTGGTGACCTTGTTGGTGCGCAGCGCCCCGTCGCGCTTGGCCACCGCCACCGTGTCCCCGACCTTCACACGCCCCGAGAACACGCGCCCGATGGCCAGGCGGCCCAGGTAGTCGCTGTAGTCCAGGTTGGCGATGAGGAGCTGCAAGACGCCGTCCGGCGACCCCTTGGGCGCCGGGATGTGCTTCACCAGGGCCTCGAAGAGGAGCTTCAGGTCGGTCTCGGTGCCCGCGGGGGACAGGCGCGCGAAGCCTTCCTTGGCGTTCGTATAGATCACGGGGAACTCGAGCTGCTCCTCGGTGGCGTCGAGGTCGATGAAGAGGTCGTAGATCTCGTTCAGGACTTCCGCGGGTCGCGCATCGGAGCGATCGATCTTGTTGACCACGACCACCGCGGGCAGCCGCGCTTCCAGCGCCTTGCGCAGGACGTAGCGGGTCTGGGGCAGGGGTCCTTCGGACGAGTCGACGAGCAGCATCACGCCGTCGACCATCTTCAGCGCGCGCTCGACCTCGCCCCCGAAGTCGCTGTGGCCCGGGGTGTCGACGATGTTGATCTTGGTCTCGCCGTAATGGATGGCGGTGTTCTTGGCCAGGATGGTGATGCCGCGCTCCCGCTCCAGGTCATTGGAGTCCATGACCCGCTCGGTCAGCTCCTGGTTGGCGCGGAAGACGCCGCTCTGGCGGAGCATGGCGTCGACGAGGGTGGTCTTGCCGTGATCGACGTGGGCAATGATCGCGACGTTGCGCAAGGCTGTAGTCAGTGGTGTTGTGCTCAAGAACTTTCGATCA
>JANMSA010000263.1:0-1613 GCA_031388865.1 Acidobacteriota bacterium
CGGTGGTATCGCGCTGCGCGCTCAACCACCGGCTATTCGCCACCACGCCTCCGGCGTGCAAAGCGCACGTCAACACGCGATACGGTGGGTCTCGGCTTCGCGGCCAGCACGAAGGAGCTCCGTGCACGTCTCAGGCGTGAAAGCGCGCGTGGTCGCGCTTCACGCTTCGAGGATGAACATCGGCTTCATGACTGCACCAGTGCGTCTTCGGGAGGAGTTGGGACCGGATCGGCCTGGAGCCGTGTCTCTCGGCGGGCGGAGACGTAGTAGAGGACCGGAACCGTCAGGCGTGAAAGAAGCAGCGACGCGACTTCGCCGGCCATCAGCGAGATCGCCAGGCCCTGAAAGATGGGGTCGAACAGCATCACGCCCGCTCCGACGATCACGGCCGCCGCGGTGAGCATCATGGGCCGGAAACGGACCGCACCCGCGTCGATGACCGCTTCGTCGAGCGGCATGCCCTGTTTCAGCCGCAGCTCGATGAAATCGACCAGGATGATCGAGTTCCGCACCACGATCCCGGCCCCGGCGATGAAGCCGATCATCGACGTGGCAGTGAAGAACGCACCCATCATCGCGTGCGCAGGGATGATGCCGATCAGCGAGAACGGGATCGCGGCCATGATCGTGAGCGGAATCTTGAAGGACTGGAACCAGCCCACGATGAGGATGTAGATCAGCACCAGCACCGCGGCGAAGGCCAGGCCGAGGTCGCGGAAAACCTCATACGTGATGTGCCATTCACCGTCCCACTTCATCGCGAATCGCTCGGTCGAGAACGGCTGTCGCGCCACCAGCCGCTCCATCACATATCCTTCCGCGAGACGCAGCTTTTCGAGCGCGCGATTCAGCTTCAGGATCACGTACACCGGGCTCTCTTCGCTCCCTGCCACATCCGCCGTGACATACACGACCGGCATCAGGTTCTTGTGATAGATACTCTTCGGCGCGGTCGTTTCTTCAATCGTCACCAGAGTCCCGAGAGGCACCAGTCTTCCGCCAGCGCCGGTCACCTGCAGCGCGCGGAGCGCTTCGACGGACGAGCGCAGCGCGCGGGGCACTTCGATGCGCACCGCGACATCCTCTGCCTCGCGCTCGTCGTGCAGGAGCCCGACGTTCATGCCGGACAACGCCAGGCGCAATGACGTGTCGATCTCGGCCTCCGGGACTCCGCTCAAGGCCGCCTTCTCGCGGTCGATGGCGAAGCGATACTGCACCTGATCGTCTTCCACGTAAGTATCCACGTCCACCACGCCAGCCGTGCGGTCGAAGATGGCCTGTACATCTCTCGCGATCTCGATCTGGCGGGGATAGTCGGGGCCGTAAATCTCTGCGACGAGCGTCTGCAGCACCGGCGGGCCGGGCGGAACTTCCGCCACCTTGACGCGCGCACCGGCCAGCCTCGCCACCGGGCCGATCTTCGTGCGAATGCGCTTGGCGATGTCGTGACTCTGCGCGCTGCGCTCGCCCTTCGGCCGCAGGTTCACCTGCAGGTCCGCGACGTTCGAACCGCGGCGCATGAAGTAGTGCCGCACCAGTCCGTTGAAGTTGTAAGGCGATGCGGTTCCGGCGTACATCTGCCAGTTCGCGACTTCGGGCACGTCTCCGAGCAC
>JANMSA010000050.1:0-3103 GCA_031388865.1 Acidobacteriota bacterium
GTGATCTCAGGCCGTGAAGGCCACCCCGAGGCTGATGCGAGTGTAGCAGAGCAATGGGCGTACTTCGAAAGGGGGAAGAAGGTTCACCACGGCTGACACGACTGACGCGCGGTTGAAGCCGCCCGCGTGGGAGGTGTCATCCCGGGGCGTAGTCGAGGGATGACACAGCCTCCGAGGTGCGAGTTGTTGCTGTCATCCCGAGCGCCCGGGTCGAGGGACCTGGGCGGGAGGGGCATCAAGAGCTCATGCATGTCGCCCCGCCCAACACCGGTCCCTCGACTCACGCTCGGGATGACACTTCTTGCGGTGTCTGACGCGATCTGCACGCCCTCGACCCACGCGTCAAGGTGGCGATTCGCTACTTCAACGACAACCTCACGCTCGAGCCCACCACCACGCCTTCCTGCATCGCTGTCGGGTCCGTGGGCGGCTTCGTGGCGGCGTCGCCGTCGCTGTCGAGGCGTGCTTCGAGGCGAAACTTGTCAGGGAGAGGCTGACCCATCATGGAATCGGCCTGGCCGAGGATGAAGGTGGTCGGGAAGGTCGCGGCCACGATGCGCTTCACCGCGACAGGCGGCCCCCCCATCGGATTGCGAGCCATGACGTAGAGCACTCCGCGTTTGCCGCGCGCGGATGCGTCGAGATCGATGGTGACTGTGATCGAGCGACCCGCGGCCGCAGCTGGTACGGGTGTCGCTACGGGTGCCAGGGCGGGCGTGCCGTCGACAGGCGGATGTCCGGCGGGAAGCTCACCGCCGCCCGCGCTCGCGCTCGCGCTCTGCATCGGCGTCCCCGCCGCCTGCGCCTTCATCTGCTGGTAAACCTGCTCCAGTCGCACCTGATCCGGAGGCGATTGTTTCGCGGCCGCGGCGATCATCGCCTCGGCCTCTTTGATCTTGTTCTGCTGCGTGTACACCCAGGCCAGCGCGACCCAGCTGTCGAGGTTTTTGGGATCGCTCTGCGTGGCCTGCCGCAACATCTTCTCGGCTGTATCGGCCTCCCCCATGGACATGCGCACGAGCGCCTGGAAGGTCAGCGCGCGACTGTCGTCGGGCACCTTCGCCAGGACCACCTTCGTCTGCTCGAACACCGCCATGAGGTTGTCGCGCTCGAGGTACGCCTGAGCCAGATCGTTGCGAAGCTGAAGGTTGCCCGGCTCTTGCTGAACCGCGGCGAGCAGCTGCGCAAGTGCTGCATCCGGCTGTTGCGGCGCCGGTTGCTGCGGCGGTTGTTGCGTTTCGCCGGGAAGATTGCCCGTGAGGCTGCCACCTTCCTGACGCGGCTTAGCTTCGCCCATCACGAAGTACCCCAGCCCCGCGATCGCCGCCACGGTCATAGCCCCGTACAGGAACCCTTTGACCGTCGGGTTCATCGCCAGAGGCGCTGGGCGGAGGCCGTCGGGCTGACTGCTTCCACTCATCGGGAGAGCAGGCTGCTGGTCGAGCTCGCGAAGGACATCCGCGGTCTCCTGTTCCAGTCGCTGACGTTCGGCGTCGCTGATGCTTTCGTCGCGAAGCTGCTGCACGAGCGCGTCGCGCCGTGCCTCGAGGTCTTTGTGAGCCAGATCGTCGCGGACGACCGTCGTTCTGCGCTTGCTGAAAAAGTACGCGAAGAGGAGGCCGAGGATCAGCCCTCCCGCGAGGATCGCAATGGCGCTGGTCCAGTCTGTCGGAGCGTTCAAGGTTTCCTTCCGCCTACGAGGTCGCGGACGCGGGCGACGTAGGCGTCTTCGGTTGGCGGTGTGGTGACCGGCGTTCGGTTGGCGGGTGGCGGCAGAACCACCTGCAGTTTTCTGATTTTCATGAACACCACGGCTGCGCCGGCCAGCAACGCGACTACCGGAAGCATCCACACGATCGGGCTCTTCGGGCGCAGCAGCACGAACTGCCCATACGACAGCTCGAAGTACTTCAGGATCTGCTCCTCGGTATATCCCCGCTCCAGCAGCTCGTGCACCTGACCCTTCATGTTGACGGCCATCTCGGCGGGCGAATCCGATACGGCCATCCCCTGGCACACCGGGCAGCGCAGCAGCCCGCCCACTTCCTGCGTGCGCAGATAGAGCACGTCGCCTTTGAGGGGCGTGCCCTGCGGTGGTCCAACGAACTGCGCGGCGTCCGGAACCTTGAGCGCGAAGAGAAGCAGGAGGACGATCACTGCTGCACCGTTCTCAGGTTTGCCTGAAGGATGTCCGTGGACATCGGGCCGTTGTGTTTCGCGCGGATGACGCCGTTCGCATCGATGAAGTACGTCTCGGGGATGCCTCCCACTCCGTAGGCGATGGCGGTCTTGCCGCGATCGTCAACGACAGTCGGATAGCTGGATCCGCGCTGCGCGAGAAAGTTCAGGATCTTCTGCTCTTCATCCTGGAACACGACGCCAAGAAACTGCACGCCCGGCTGGAGCATTCTCGCGTTGGCGACCAGCACTGGGTTCTCTTCCCAGCAGGGGCCACACCACGTCGCCCAGTAGTTGAGCACGAGCGGCTTGCCGCGGAGCTGCGCCAGATCGACGGTCTCTCCCGAGGAGACGTCGCGCAGGGCGAATCCCGGAGCGACTTTGCCGATCAGTGGAGTTCTGATCGCGGCGGGGTTCTTCCCCAGGCCCATGAAGAGCACGCCGAGGAGAATTCCGGCGATGGCGACGCCGACGAGCAGGACGGTGCGATTCATGCGGTCTCCGGTGTGCCCTCAGGCATGGCGTCTTTTCCCGGCTCCGCACTGATCACCGGCGCACTGACGACCACGGCGCTCCCGCGTCCGGGAATCAGCGAGAAGAGCGCGCCGACGGCCATGACGATGACGGCAATCCAGATCCAGACGACGAAAGGTGCGATGAACACGGAGATGCTCGCGGTCTGACTGGCGCCGTCGATGTTGGTCAGCGAGATGTAGAAATCGCCGAGTGCGGTGGTGTGCACGTCGGGTGTGCCGATCGGCTCGCGCATCATCTGATACTGATTCATGCGCGGGGTGAGACGGGCGACCTGCTTCCCATCGCGCATGATGTTGAAGGTGCCGATGGTGGACAGACGGTGCGGCTCGGTGCGCTGGTCGACGCCGAGGAACGTGACGTCGTAGCCAGCCACTTTCTGCACCTGCCC
>JANMSA010000060.1:0-1707 GCA_031388865.1 Acidobacteriota bacterium
GCTGGCCGCTCACGCGGACCTGCACGAGCAGATTGGACACCGACGGCAGCTGCAGCGCCACCGGCACCACCCCGCCTTCGGCCGGCATAGTGCCGTTCACCTCGGTATAGATGCCGTCGAGCGGATGCTGGACCTGCAAAATGAAGGCGCCGGCCGGCACGTTGGTAATCGTGAGCTGCCCCTGGGCGTTCGTCCGGCCAGCGAACTCCTGGAACGTCAACGTCGATCGCTGGATGATAATCTCCGCGTTCACGAGGGCGGTGCCGTCGCTGGCGGTCACCGTCATGGCAACCGATCCGGTCGCCAGGTACGCGAGATCCCGCGTGCTGGTCTGGTCCTGCGCCACCGTGACCGTCGTCTGGGTGTAGTGGTTCGTCGCCGGGTCGAGGGCACGCAGAACGTACGTCCCCACCGGGACGTCGCCGAACAGGAACACTCCGGCGGTGCTGGTGGTCACGGTGCGCAGGAAGAAGGGACTGGTCACCGTGGTCTGCTTGGTCAGCTCGGCGGTGGCGTTGGTGACCAGTGCCCCAGCGGCCGACCTGAGCGTGCCGGTCACGAATCCCGTCGGCACGATCGGGATGTCCAGCGGAATCACCTGGCCGCTCACAACGGTGGCGGTCGCGGAGCCGGTCAGACCACTCTGGTTCAACTGCGCGGTCAGCAGGAACACTCCGTCCGGCACGCCCGAGATCCGGTATTGGCCGTCGCTTGCGATGGTGAGCCCGCGGGCGAAGAACGGTCCGCCGACGTTCGTGATCGTCACCGTTCCGCCGGTCACGGACGCGCCTGTGTGGCGGCGCACCGTGCCGCTCAGCACCGACGTGTTGCTGAACACGACATCGCGCGTAGCCGTGCTCTCCCCGTCGGGGAACGTGCCGGTGAACGCCGGCGACAGGACCTGCGTCAGCGGATGGTAAGCCTCCACGGAGAAATCCGCCCGGGGGAGGCTCACTGTCGAGAACGCCGCCGAATCAGCCGTGTGCGTGAAGGTGAACGTCCCGATCGCATTCGGGCCCAATGAGTACCGCCGGCCGAAGTAGACGACCGAACTGCGGAGCCGCACGGTGCTCTGACCGCTGACGTTGGCGATTGACGTAACGCCGTCCGCCTCCAGCAGCCGCCCTGTGATCGAAGTCGCGAACGGCGGGAGCGGCGCAAGCGTGCTCACGCCGTCAACCGGCAGCGCGAAATTGCGCACCGCCGCGATCTCGTCCGGGCTCAGGCCTACCAGCGCCTCGGGCGGAAGCTGCACGAGACGCTCCGCCGATGCCAGTCCTGCCGCGTCGCTGTATTGTTGCGCGCCGAAGTGCAGGAACGCCGCGGTTTGTCCAGGTTCGATGGTGACGCTGGACCAACCGTACGTCAGGGTCCCTGACTGGACGTCCGACACAGTCAGAACCGACGCGCGCGCGGCGGCACCAGGACCGTCGAACACAAACGTCAGGGTCGGATAGCCGGTCTCGAACGAGTCCAACCAGGGGTAAATATTGCCGCGAAGGGCCATCCACCGATCGGGAGCGTCGGGGTCCGCGACGTCGAGTACGGCGTCTCCGCTTGACGTGCCAACGACGGTCCTGGACGTGTTGGCCAGTGACGTGCGGATCCGGACATCCACCGTAATCGGCTGCGCAGTGGGGTTGGTCAGCAGTTCGAGGTACCGCGCAAAGTAGCTGCGCGGGACGAACACCTTGCGCGTGACACTCA
>JANMSA010000264.1:0-8212 GCA_031388865.1 Acidobacteriota bacterium
GAAGGCTCTCGAGGGGGAGTGCGGCGCGACTCGGACGTTTCTCGCACTCGGAAAAAAACAACGATCGAGAGCCTTCGCCCCTCCGCAGAGGGGAGAAGGTGCCCGAAGGGCGGATGAGGGGTCCTCTCTTGTGGCATCACGAGGCTCGTACAGGGTGGGGACGGTGTGTCATGACCACTTCCGCGGCAGTCCTATGCCGTTCTCACGCTCGAGAGGATACTTCTGCAACCGCCCCTCACGAAGCGTACGCGCGCTTCGCATCGACGCTCACCGTCGTCCACTCGCCGCTCGCCAACACCGCCGCCGTCAACTTTCCGCCGTAGACGCAGCCGGTGTCGAGTCCAAGTGCGCGGCGATCGAACTTCGGCTCCCGCAACGGAGTGTGGCCGTACACGACCATGCGTTCGCCTTTCCACTGTTCCGACCAGAGCACGTCTTCTTTTCTCTTCTTCTCTTTCGGTACGGGCCTCCACTCCCCGTCCTTCTGCCGGATCCAGCGCAGCTCCGGGATCACGTCCTGCTCGCGCTCGATGTCTGCCCGAGTGACGCGCATCTTCGGGAGAAGACCGCCGTGGACGACGGCCACTCCTTCATTCGGGAAGTCGAGCACGAGCGGCCAGGACGCGATGTACCGCAGCAGCTCCCCCCGCTGGAGCACTTCGTCGCTGGAGAAGAGTCGCAGCAGAGGACGGGCACTCGCGAGCAACTTGATCTCGTTGTTGCCGCGTACGGCGAGGTAACCCCGGTCGCGCCAGAGGTCCAGGCATCGTGCCGGCTCGGGGCCCTTGCTGACCACGTCGCCGACGGAAACGACCATGTCCGCCCTTCCCGGCTGCACACGATCGAGCAGGGCGCGGAGCTCCGCATAACAGCCGTGAATGTCGCCAATCACCACCAGGCGCCCACCGGGAACGGTCTGCACCCTGCGTAACAACATCAGGCCGTCCGCCACGCGTCCCAGACCTTGCGCATGCGTGCCGACCACTGACGCGGGCTTTCTGCGTACACGCGACGCCCGATCTCCTGCGCGCGTCGTTCGAGCTCGCGCTGCCGCGTCTCGATTGCGCGGTTCAGTGAGGGTGAAGGTTTCGCTACGCGCTCGCGGAGGACCGCCAGATCGTGATGATCGCCGAGGGCGTGGGAAAGCTCTTCAAGGACGGCGGCGTAAGCTTTCATCATCTCCGGCCAGATCTGCCGGAGGAGCTGTGCGTGATACCAGTGCGACTTCACCGCCTTCCGCCACTCGTGCAACTCCTCGGCCGTCTGGGCGTCGCGCATCGCGCGCCGGCCGGCGCGATAAGTGCGCCGAAGGCCTGCAGCGAGCGTGTCGAAGGAGTCGCTCATGTCCGGCCATGTCGCGAAGCGCGCCTGCGCTACGATCAGTTGTTCGAGCACCTTCGCGACGTGGCCCTCGAGGTCGGTTTGGAGTGGCACGGCCAGTTGCTTTCTGACCCGGTTGCGCACGCGGGGTGAGAGCTCGAGCTTGTCGAGCGCTTCGAGCACCGCATCAGCGTCGCGTGCCGCGGCCAGGTCGCGTCCGGCATCGCGGAACCAGGCGTTCTCGATTGGATACTGCGGGCCGAGCGGATCGCGGACGAGGCGGATGAGCGCCCGCGTTTCCTTGTATCGCTTGCGAGTGTCGTGGACGCGCTTTTCGAGCGGAGCACCCTGGTCCGTGATCTGTTCCCTGGCGCGAACGATCTGCTCATCCATGATGCGGCGAATCGCATCGGGGAGAGACTCGTCGCGCTGAATCGCGTAGGCCACGTCCGGAGCGTATCGCACTAGAATCTCGCCCGTGCCGGCTCCACGCCCCATCCCGCTTCTCAATCGCGAGCTGAGCCGCCTCGATTACAACCGGCGCGTGCTCGCGAAGGCCGAGGACTCCGGGGTGCCGCTCCTGGAACGCCTGCGGTTCCTGGCGTTCTGCTCCCGGAATCTGGACGAGTTCTTCATGGTCCGTGTCGGTGCGACGCGCGACCTTCTCGACGCCGGAATCAACGAGCGCACTCCCGACGGGATGCTTCCGGCCGAGCAGATGGCGGCGATGCGTCAGCGTACGCGCGTCCTGCTCGACGACATGTACCGATGCCTCAACGACCAGCTGCTGCCGGAGCTCAGCGCGCAGGGCATCGTGATCGAGCACTACCGTCAACTCGAGGCGGAACAGCAGAAACGTCTCACTGAGTACTTCCGCGAGCGTGTGGCGCCGATGCTCACGCCGCTGGCCATCGACCCCGGGCATCCGTTTCCTTTCGTTGCCAATCTCACGTTGAACATCGCGGTGACCGTGGAATCGGCGCGCTCGGGGGAGCACGTCGTGCTCTTCAAGCTGCCGCCTCTCCTGCCGAGTTTCATCCCCGTCACCGATCGCCGCTTCGTCCCCATCGGTTCCCTGGTCATGGCCCACCTGGGTTTCTTTTTTCCGGCCCTGTCCGTTCGGGGAGCGGTGCTGTTCCGCGCGATCCGCAACTCGGAGCTGAGCATCGATCGCGACGAAGTTGAGGATCTGCGGGATTCCGTCGAAGCAGAATTGCGCCGCCGTGAGCGCAAGCAGGTGGTCTGTCTGGAGGTCGATCACCGGGCCAGCGACAGCATGGTGAACCTCCTCGCGGAAGGGACCCGGTCGCGTGCAGAGGATGTCTACCGGGTTCCCGGTTTTCTGAAGATCAGCGACCTGAGCGCGGTCTGCGAGCAGGCCCAGGCGCCCGATCTCGTCTACCCCCCGTTCAATCCGCGGCTGCCCGCGCGGCTGGCGACGTCTGCGGACATCTTCTCCATCATCCGCGAGCGGGATGTTCTGCTTCATCGGCCGTACGAGTCATTCACAGCCGTCGTGGAGTTGCTGCATGCGGCAGCGACCGATCCGGCGGTCGTGGCGATCAAGCAGACGCTGTATCAGACGGACGATGAGTCCCCCGTGATCGACAAGCTGGTCATGGCTGCGCAGAACGGTAAGCAGGTCACGGTGGTGATCGAGCTGCAGGCGCGCTTCGAAGAGAAGCACAACATCGCCCTCGCGGCCCGCCTGCAGGATGCGGGCGCGCAGGTGGTCTACGGACTGGTCGGCATGCAGGCGCACGCGAAGCTGTGCGTCGTGGTGCGGAACGAAGACGACCTCCTTCGTCACTACGTCCACCTCTCGACCGGCAACTACAACGTCGATGCCGCGCGCGTCTATGTCGACATCGATCTGCTCACCGCCAACGACGAGTTTGGCCGCGACGCGTCGCAGCTCCTGAACCTGCTGACCGGATTCAGCACCCCCAGCCTGACGCATGTGGTCGACGATGCTTCCAAGCGCCCGCAGTGGAAACACTTCGCGGTCGCTCCGTTCGACTATCAGAAGACCCTGGTGACGAAGATCGAGCGGGAGCTCCGTCACGCGAAGGAGAAGCGGCCGGCGCGCATCGCGGCAAAGCTCAACTCACTGGTCGATCCGATGGTGATCGACGCTCTGTATCGCGCCGCGGACGCGGGCGTGCAGATCGACCTCGTGGTACGCGCGATCTGCTCGCTCGTCCCGGGAGAGAACATCCGCGTGAGCTCGATCGTGGACCGCTTTCTCGAGCATTCGCGCATCGTCCGCTTCGAGAACGGTGGAGCGCCCGAGATTCATCTTTCCAGCGGTGACTGGATGCCCCGCAATTTCTCACGCCGGATCGAAGTGATGTTCCCCCTGCTCGAGGCCGAAGCCCGCGCGCGGGCCGAGCAGATCCTCGAAGTCTCGCTTGCGGACGGAGCGTCGTCGTGGCAACTCCAGCCGGATGGCGCGTGGACCCCCCGGCGCGGCAATTTCTCCAGCCAGCAGCGCTTCATCGAGCTCGCACGCGCCGAGGCCGTGTCGCTGGGACCCTACGACGCGGCGATCGAGTTCGCGCAGAAGAGAAGAAGGAAGGCCAAGCGCAGGAAGTAGCGTGCCGTCTTCGCGGCGGTTGCTGGTTTCTGGTTTCTGGTAGCTCGTGGCTGGTTGCTCGTTGCCGGTGTTGTCGGTTGTCGGTTGTCAGTTGTCTGGGAGTTTTCGCATCAATGAAGAGTCACGTGCAGCCGCAACAGGGAACCAGCAACTGGCTAACAACGCACGCCAACTTCCTGGACGCGTCACTGAGGTCTCCCTTGCTCGAAGAGTGGCAGACAACCGACAACCGACAACCGACAACACCGGCAACGAGCAACCAGCCACGAGCAACCAGCAACGGCCGCGAAGACGGCCTACGTCTTTTTCTTGCGCGACTTCTTACGCACCACGCCCGGCTTTTTCACCGCCTCTTCGTAGGTTCCGGCCACTTTCACGGCTTCGGCGCGGGCGATGTCGATGAAGCGTTGCTGGGCGCAGATGGCGCGCGCGCTGGCTTTGCGGCGGCGGTACGTGCCATCCGGCAGGAGCTTCCAGGACTTGGCCTCGTCGGCCAGACAGGTGCCGAGGATCTGCAACTCGATGCGGTCGCGGAGCTGGGGGGTCAGGATCGGCCACGTGGTCTCGATGCGGCGGAAGAAGTTGCGCGGCATCCAGTCGCCGCTGGTCGCGTACACCTCGGTCTTTCCGCCGTTGCGGAACAGCAGGATGCGCGAATGCTCGAGGAAGCGGTCGATGATCGAGATCACTCGGATGTTCTCGCGCGGAACGAGGCAGCAGATGCCGCGGATGACCAGGTCGATCTTCACGCCGGCGTCGGCCGCCCGGTACAGCGCAGCGATGATCTGCGGCTCCACGAGGGCGTTCATCTTGGCGATGATCTGCGCCGGTTTTCCTGCCGTCGCGTGCTGCGTCTCGCGTTCGATCATGCGCAGGGACCAGGGGTGATACTCCGTCGGTGAGACCACCAGCTTCCGCCACGTCCACCGCGGCGCGTCGTTCGCGAACAGCTCCTGCGCTGTAGCGGAGCTGTATCCGGTGATCAGGTTCATCAGCTGGGCGGCGTCCTCCGTGATGTCACGGTTCGCGGTGAGGAGGTCGACGTCGGTGTAGAGCCGCGCCGTTCTCGCGTTGTAGTTGCCGGTCGAGAGATGGACGTAGCGTCGCAGCTCGCTCCCTTCGCGGCGGATCACCAGGCACATCTTCGAATGCGTCTTGATTCCGACCAGCCCATACACCACCTGGACGCCTGCTTCTTCGAGCCGGCGCGCCCAGGCGATGTTGCGTTCCTCGTCGAAGCGGGCCTGCAACTCGACGAGCGCGGTCACCTGTTTGCCCTTCTCGGCAGCGCGCGCGAGCGCTTCGACGACGATCGAGCCCGGCTCCGTTCGGTAGAGCGTCTGCTTGATCGCCACCACGTCGGGGTCGTCCGCTGCGCTCTGCACGAAGTCGACCGCCGCGCCGTAGGAGTCGTAGGGGCGGTGCAGGAGCACGTCTCCCGCACGGATGATCGAGAAGATGTCGTCGCGCGTGGCCAACTCCACCGGGATGCGCGGGTTGAAGGGCTCGTCCTTGAGGCCTGGGTTGCCGACGCGGTTGTAGATCTCCATCAGGTCGCTGAGCCTGGGCAACGCGGGAGTGAGGAACACGTCGTCGCGAGCGACTTCCAGCTGGCGCAAGAGCAGCGACACGATGTCGTCGCCGGCGCTGCGGTCCACTTCCATCCAGACCACTTCCTTCCGGTCGCGCAGGCGGATCTGCGTTTCCACCGACTTGAGAAGATCCTCGACCTCGTCTTCACGCAGGAGCGTATCGGCATTGCGAATGACCCGGAAGGGCACCACTTCGCGAACTTCGAGACCGGGAAAGAACCAGCCCGCATGGATCCGGACCAGCTCTTCGATGGGAAGAAAACGGTGCGTCGCGCCGGGGATGGCGATGAAGCGGGGGAGCAGCTTCGGGATCTTGATGAATGCGGTGTACGTCTCGTCGCCCGCGACGAGCATCACTGCGAGGTTCAACGCGCCACTCGCCAGGAAGGGCAGCGGATGACCGGGATCGAACGCCAGCGGTGTCAGCACCGGCGCCACCCGAGCCTGAAACTCCTCCGCCAGTGAGGCAAGCTGTTTCTTTGTCAGGACGGCGGCCGTCTCGATCCGGATGCCGGCGGCGCGCAACGCAGGCTCGAGGACGGCCAGCGCTCCGTACATGTCGCGCTGCAATGCTTTCACGCGCTCGCGGATCATCTTCAGCTGCTGTTTGGGAGTCAGACCGTCTACGGAGCGATCGCGCACGCCGGAGTCGATGAGCTGACGGATGGCGCCTGTGCGTACCATCAGGAACTCGTCGAGATTCGTGGCGCTGATGCTGAGGAACTTGGCCCGTTCCAGCAGCGGAACACTCGAATCCTCAGCCTCTGCCAGGACGCGGCGATCGAATTCGAGCCAGCTGGATTCGCGATTGAAGAGGGGGATGTCCACGCAGCGAAAGCATAGCGTGCTGGCGGGTTCCCGTGGATGTGGGTCGAGTGTTGTCGGTTGTCAGTTGTCAGTTGTCTGTGCCGCTCGCCCTGTGCGCCAGGCTCCACGAGTGCCGCCCGGGCAGAATGCACAGACAACTGACAACCGACAACGGACAACGCGCGCGGAGACGCGCCGGGCGCGCTCAGTGCACAATGCGCCCGCGATGCTGGTGATGTCTTCCAAACGCCGCTGGTTCGTCACGATCGGAGTAATGACCGGCATGCTCCTGGCCGCCCTCGAGGCGACGGTGGTCGGTACGGCAATGCCGACGATCGTCGCGACTCTCGGAGGGCTCGGCCACTACAGCTGGGTGTTCTCTGCGTACCTGCTCACGTCCACGGTGACGGTGCCGGTGTGGGGAAAACTGTCCGATCTGTTCGGACGGCGGCGGCTGTTCCAGATCGGCGTGGCCGTGTTTCTGGTGGGCTCGGCCGCATGCGGGTTCGCGCAGTCGATGCCGCAGCTCATTGGCGCCCGGGCGTTGCAGGGGCTCGGCGCTGGAGCGCTGGTGCCGCTGGCGATGACCATCGTCGGCGACATCTTCACTCTCGAGGAGCGGGCGAAGATGCAGGGGTTGTTCAGCGGTGTGTGGGGAGTCTCCAGCATTTTCGGACCGCTGGTGGGCGGGTTCCTCACGGATCAACTGTCGTGGCGCTGGGTGTTCCTGATCAACCTGCCCGTGGGCATCGCCGCTGCGGTGATCATCGGGATCGCCCTGAAAGAGCCGCCGCGGCACGACTCTCCGTCCATCGATTACCTGGGGGCAACCGTGCTGACCGTCGCCTGCACGATCCTGTTGCTCGTGCTCGGCGATGTGCGATCGGTGCGCTCGATCGCGCTGATCGCGGTCGTCGTGGCGCTGCTGTTCTGGTTCCTGCGCATCGAGCGACGGGCAAAAGACCCGATCGTGCCGCTGGCGCTGTTCAATAACCGCATCGTGGCGGTGGCTGTCGTGGTGGGGTTCCTTGCCGGCATCGCCATGTTCGCCGCCATCACGTTCGTCCCGCTGCTCGCGCAGGGAGTCCTCGGCGCGACGGCCACGGAGGCGGGCACTTTCCTGACTCCGCTCATGCTTTCGTGGGTGCTGGTCTCGATCATCGGCGGCCGCCTGCTCATCCGCTTCGGCACGCGCATCCTGGTGATCATCGGGCTCGTGTCCATGCTGGCGGGCTTCGGCGCGCTGGCGACGTTTACGCGGGATACGCCCCGTCTTGTGATGATCGTCGAGCTGATCTTCATCGGCAGCGGTCTGGGGCTGACCATGCTCTCGCTGCTCATCGCTTCACAGCATTCCGTTCCCCGCGAACAGCTCGGGATCACCACATCGCTCAACCAGTTCTCACGCTCCATCGGCGGGGCGCTGGGCGTTGCCGTTCTCGGCGCGCTCCTCACAGCAGGTCTGGCGGAGCTCTCGACCAATCCGAACGCGCTCGTGAATCCGGAGGCACGGGCACAGATTGCCCCGGCGGAACTGGCGCAACTGCAGGGGGCACTCGAAGGAACCCTGCGCAACATCTTCGCCACGAGCGCAGGTGTCGTCGCGCTCGCTCTCCTCGCCGCCTTCGCACTCCCTGTTGGCAAGCTGCGCACGGAGCAGCACGGCGAGCGAATGGTCATGGCCGAGATGACGAACATCGACGCGCCGAATGAGCCGGAGGCGTAGCCAGCTTGCAGCTCTCAGCTCTCAGCTCGCAGCTCGCAGCTCTCAGGAGGACGAACGGCGTATCGAGGACATTGAGGTTCGACACGCCGGAGGCGTGAGGCATGAAGCCGCGTCACGCCGGAGGCGTGATGGCGAATAGCCGGTGGTTGAGCGCGTAGCGCGATACCACCG
>JANMSA010000088.1:0-1977 GCA_031388865.1 Acidobacteriota bacterium
CTGCAGCAGGCGATACGAACGGAGGAGAGTTCCCTGCCGACGTTGCAGCTGGCGAGCGGACTGACGACTGGTCGCTCACCGTAGATTCCTTGCAAGCGACGATTAAGGCGGTGACGATGACAAGGACTCGCATTTCCGGCGGCTAACGGATAAGGCTCTTTCCGTACTCCTCAGCGAGAGTGTAGCTGAGTACAGCGACGTGACGGCATGAGTGGGGCGTGGCTCGGAGCGGGATCAGGAGTGCGGAAAGAGCGAGTTGAACGGAACCGCGCTCGACGCATGGGCATTCAATCGCTGGTTCTCTGATGATCGACGAAGCAGACTGACAGGCTGAGGGGTGGACCGGCATGTCGAAAGGAGCCAGCGACGCTGTCGGGGGTGTCGGGAAGCGTGTGAGAGGACTCGGCGGGAGGGGCGGTATTGCGCCGCGTGATGGTCGAGACGGAGCTGACGCAAGGCCGTGGACGGCAGGCGGGAATCGGGCATGGATCGGACCAGAGGGTGGGTCATGACGAGTCAATGACCTCGACGAGTTGAGGAAGAATGGTCTCGATGGTGAGCATCACGCCAAGCTGACAGCAGGGGCATCGTGGTGCAATGGGGTTCGGTACCGTTTGGGGAGACTCGGCGCTTGGGGGCGGGATGGTTCCGAGCTGCTTGCGTGCGAGGGTCAGGTTCCCCGAGCGCACGCGATTGGCGAGGAAGCCGAAATAGCGGATGCGAACGAAGCGCTCCGGAAGGACGTGCAGGAGATAACGACGCAGGAACTCATCTGCTTCGAGCTCGATCTGCTTGGTGCGATCGCCGTCACGGTAGTCCTTGTAGAGAAACCGCACGCGCGATCCATCGAAGGCAGTGATGCGGCGGTCAGAGATGGCGATGCGATGCGTGTATGCGGCGAGATACGCGAGCACCTGCTCAGGACCGCCGAAGGGGCGTTTCGCATAAACGACCCATTCGTTGCGCACTGCGCGAGACAGAAGATCCTCCGGATGCGCAACACGCGAGCGGAATCCGGGGTCCTCGCGCAGGGCTTGGCGGAGCATCTCCAGGAACCGACGGCGGAAGTAACGGGAAAGCACGCGCACGGGAAGGAAGAAGTTCTTGCGGCGTGCGCGCAACCAGCGACGACCATCGAGCGAGAATCCACCTGCAGGAACGACACAGTGCACATGCGGGTGAAGCGTGAGCATCTGCCCCCATGTGTGCAGCACGGCCAGCGCCCCGATGCGTGCTGCGAGTCGTTTTGGGTCGCTCGCGATGACCAGGAGGGTCTCGCGTGTTGCCGCAAAAAGGATGTCGTAGAACCGTCGAGGATCCGCCAGGGCGAAGGCGTCGAGGACATCCGGAACAGTGAAGACGACGTGGAAGTAGGGTACGGGAAGAAGCTCACGCTTGCGCTCCTCGAGCCATCGTCTGCGAGCCTCGGCCTGGCAGCGCGGACAATGCCGGTTCCGGCACGAATGCCAGACCATGTGACGAAAGCCGCAGTGGTTGCACTGATCGAGATGTCCACCGAGGGCCGGGGTGCGACAGAGCGAGATGGCGCGCAGGGCACGGCGCTGAGGGCGCGTCAGACGATGTCTCTGTTCGTACCGCGGGCCGATCCGTCGAACGATCTCGCCGAGCGAGACGCCGGACGACATTGCGGCCAGCCTTCAGGTACGACGCGGCAGATGATCGAGCGGGCTGATGACGTTGGCGATGGCCTCGGTCGAGACGTGCGTGTAGATCTGGGTCGTGGTCACACTCGAATGGCCGAGCAAGACCTGCACGACCCGAATGCTTGTGCCACGCTCGAGCAGGTGTGTCGCAAACGCATGGCGCAGGCTTCGGACTGTAACGGCCTTACCGAGCTTTGCAACAACAGAGGCTCGCTTGCAGCAACGCTCGATCGTGGTCAGACCGATGGGACGATCCGGACGATGCAGGCTTGGAAAGAGCCAACGCTTCGGGTGATCCTGTCTCCAATAGGCG
>JANMSA010000095.1:0-9767 GCA_031388865.1 Acidobacteriota bacterium
CGAGCACCGCGGACGCGATCGAGACCCTGGGAGATCGCCAGCGCGGGACCGACCGTGCCCTTCTTGGCGATGATCCGCGGTTCGGGCCGGGGGCTGAAGCCCGCGTACGTAGGCATCCACTGCGGGGACGTGAGCTGCAGCACTTTCAACCCGTGCTCGCCGTCCGCCACATACGCAAACACGCTGGCGTTCGTGGCGGCAACCTTCACGTCATGCACGTCGTGAAGGTCCTCTTTGAACTCCTGGTCGAGGAACGGCTTCTCCGGACGCTCGATGTCGACGATGGCCAGCCCGTCCTCTCCGTTGGCGACATATGCGTAGGTCCGAGCGAGGTAGACGTTCTTGGCGTGCGCGAGCGGCACTGTCGCTGCCAGCCGCGGGTTGGAGGGATCGGTGATGTCGATGCTGTGCAACCCCTTCTTGTCAGTCGCGAAGGCGTAACGGAACTGCACTCCGATGCCGGTGGCGCTGTGGATCTCCGGCACGTGTCCCACGATCTTCGGCTCGAGCGGCTTGTCCACGTCGACAATGAAGAGGCCTTCCTTCGCTCCGATGAACACCCAGCGTCCCGCAACGTAGATCGATTCCGCTCCTTCAAGCTCCCCTCCGGGATTGAACGTCAGCGCCCGGGAGAAGAAGTTGTTCGAGGGATTCGCGTCGACCAGCGTGGTCACATCGACAAGGATCAGCCCTTCCTCGCGGTCGGCGATGTATGCGTACTTGTAAAGCGGATGGATCGGCTGTTCCTGGTTCTCCGGAATGAACTGCGTTTTCCGGTTCGGGTCCATCGGCATGGTGGTTGGCAGCGCCACGGCGCTGGCGAACTTCGTCTTCACGAAGGTGCGTTGCCCGATTGGTGACACGGGCGCCGTCACGATGCGCTCGGAAAAGTCCTTGTTATCGATGTTGGCGATGTCGTAGACGTAGAAACCGCCCTCCCCCATCGCCACGAACGCGAACTCACCGCGCATCTGGATGCTCCGCGCGCCCTCGGACGGGTGCTCGTACACCATCTCGAGCTTCTTCTTTTTCTCCTGGTGCTTCTTGTAGAAATCCGGGTAGACGATCTTGTGCAGCGAAGAGCCGATCACCGCCTGCGGCTCGTCCCACTCCGTGACCGCGATCGCCTCGATGGCTTCTTCGGCCGCGATCCATACGAACCGGCCGATGAAGTTGACCATGTTCGTACCCTGCAGCGTCAGCTGCGCCATCCAGGCGTTGTTGTCGTTCTGCTGCGTGAGATGACAACTGTTGCAGCCCTGGGTCTCTTTGCCCCGCACCGTATGCGGAACATGGGCATTGAAGGCCTGACTGCTGTATCCCGGCGAGGAGATCGGCGGCTGCTGGATGTAGATACGCTGCCGGAGTGCGTTCGTAGAACTGAGGACCAGCGCGGATGAGGAACGTACCGGCGCGTACTTTTTGCCCTTGTTCGTGCCGTTCACGCCCAGCATGAACGTGTCGGTGCGGATGACCTGAGGGTTGTATGACGCGTAATTGCGCGTCTCCGTTCCCTCGTAATGATTCATCTCGCTGATGACGTTCTGTTCCTGCGGCAGATGGCAACCAGAGCAGGAAGTCATCCAGGACGTGTGGCAGGCGTAGCACGTCATCTTCGCATCCGAATGCGCCGCAGCGCCCTGCGCGTTCTGCACAGTCTTCGCGTAGTGCGACTTCTCGTTGTAGCGCGGGTTGCCCGGGGTGATGGTGTCCTTTACCTGCAGCACTTCCCACTGCATCCCCGGATTGACCATCGAGCGCTGGAAGAGCTTTCCGTTGACCCAGGCAAAGCGCCTCTGGCCGAACGGCGTCGTCCCCATCTGCAGGTCGTTGCCGCCCCCCTGAGGCGCTGCCGGACCGGACGTCCGGAGATTTGTGTAGCTCGTCGCGGAGCCATGACAGTCCTGACACTCGATCTCGATCGTGTCGCCGTACTCGGAGTAGAGCTGGCCATTGCCATGCTCGTCCTGCGAGAAGTGGCAATCCGAGCAATGCATCCCGCGCTCGAGATGAATGTCGCGAAGGTGAACGGCCTTCTTGAACTTTTCCGAGTCCGTGGGCGCAACGACCTGGTCGTCTTTGTCGAGCAGGTTGCCTTTGCGGTCGCGCTTGAACACGGCCATGAAGTTCCAGCCGTGGCCGTGGTAATCAGCGAACTGAGTGTCTTTCGCCTGGGGGTTGAGGGTGGAGAGCTTCTCGAGGAAGTCCACGTTGCTCCACAGCCCACGTACCGCCGCACCCTCAGGGTTCCGAGCGAGCGCGTCGCGCTTTTCCTGCTCGGTCGGGTACTTCTGCACCTTCGGCCAGAGCAACTCGCCGTCGGATTCGTAATCCCACATGATGTAGCCGAGGTAGGTGTTCACGAAGGAATTCGGCTGGTGCATGTGGCAGCTCATGCACTGGCTCGTGGGAACTGCTCGCGTGAGCTGGTGGCGGATCGGATGTCCCTTCTCGTCCTTCGGAATGGTCGGGTCGCCCGTGACGGACGTCCCACGATTGCCGTACTTCGCGAACGGGCCGGAGTGCAACGGGTCGCGATCGTTCGCATACACGACGTGGCATCCCGAGCAACCGCTGGAGCGGTAGTCGCCAGGATGTTCGTTCGTGCCCAGGTACGACAGGTGCGGATCGTTGAGGCGTGTCTTGTGGATGTTGATGACCGCCGGCGAGATGCGCAGTCCGACGCCGCGGCCGCGGTTGCCGAGGCGGATGTCCGGGCGTCCGGAATCCTCTCCCACGTTCGGGTTTCCGATCTCCGGAGGGAACGGATTGTTGGAAATGCCTCCACGCTCGAAGGCGCGGAAGTACTCACCTGGCTGGATCACTTCCCAGCGCGGCATGGGCACGAGCAGCGGTAGCGCGCCGCGCGCAATCTGGTAGGCAGTCGGAGGAGTGATCGGCTTGAGCGCCTGCGGCTTGCCGTCGCGGTTGTAGCTCTCGCCCAGGAGTCCCTGCTTGCGGCTGAGGATGCCGTTCGCGTACGGAGCGGCGGCCCAGAAAACGCTGGCCGTCGTCATCGTGCTGCGGGGGACGACATTGACGTGCCACTGGTGACAGCTTCCGCAGGTCTCCTGCGACACGCGCAGGTCGCCCGGGTTGATGAACTTCACGAACTCCGGCGACTCCTGCATGAGGCGCGTGTAGCTCCGCTCCGGATTCCCGCTCGAGCGCTTGCCATCGCGCATCCAGAAGTTGGGAAACCGCGGCTGGACGTGCGCGCGGTTCTTTGCGTCGTCACCCGGCCCCATGACTGAGGCGTCCCCGCCGTGGCAGTCCGTACAGGACAGCTTCACCGCCGCAGACTGATGCATGGGCTCAATGCCCCCATGACAGCTCACGCATCCCCGGCTCTTCGCATCGGCTTCGGCCTGCGTCTGGGTGAGAAGCGCCGACCTCCCCGTCCCTTTCGGCGGCGGCATCCCGGTCTGAGCCGAGATTACGGCCGCGACGGCGAGGACGATGACGATCAGCACCAAACCCTTACGCATCGAGTTCCCTCTAAAACTGAAGAATCAGATTCGTGAACACGTGATACAGCGTCTCGTCACTCTCGTAGATGTCCTTGAAGCCCTGCCCGGGGAGGAACGCCGCGGCGCCGCCGACCAGCACGACGTTGTTCGTGATGAACGGACGGTACTTGAGACCGATGCTGAGGTCGAGGCCCAGCTCTTCCCGGATGTTGTCCTGGAACAGGATGGCCTCGATGCTTTCCGTGGAGTCGAGGCGGATGTAGTTCGCCGTGAAGATGGCCTTGAACCGCGGCGTCACTTCGACATCCAGAGCGGGGCCGACGATCACGACGCCAGGATTGACGTAGTTGGGCTGCCCCTCGTCCTTGCTGCTGCGCAGACTGGTGAAGAGCGATCCGCGGTCGACGAGCGTAACGCCTGTGCCGGCCAGACGGATCCCGAGACGGTTGAAGAACGAGAAGCCGCCTCCGGCGAAGTTCGGCGCGTCGAAGATGGAGTCGAAGCCGGTGGCGTTCCGATCGCGAGGATCGTCGTCGCCGCTGGCGTAAAAGAAGGCGATCTTGGGGCGAAGCCAGTCCTTGTCGAAGGAGACTTCAAGCGCGGCCATCATCGCGCTGACGTCGACTGAGTTGTCGACATCCGGACGCAAACGCGGATCGGGTCCGGCGATCGGATTCAGATCGTCTTTCCCGAACACGTAGTAGAACGCGTGGTCGACGTTGATGCGGCCGAAGTGGCCGAACCCGGACTGGCCGAGGTAGACGGTCTGGATCTCGTGCGGCGTGAAGACACCGACCGGAGCGGGCCGCACGAGGATGCCGTTGCGGTCGAACTTGAACGACGCGTCGTCCTGCATCCAGTGGATGCTGAACTGCTGCGTGTAGCCTTTCCGGAAGAAGTCCTGCCAGTAGAAGTTGGCGATACCGACGCGCTGGTCGCGCAGCTCCGTCAGACGATTGAGACCGCTGTTGGTGTCCTTCTCGAGACGCTCGAAGTACGCGAGGTTGTACTGGTAGCGGTTCGCCGCGTAGTTGCCGAACACACGCACGCCCAGGTTCGTATCGGAGAAGACGAAGCCGCGGAAGTCGCTGACGAACGGCTGCGACCCGACGCGCACGGAGAGGAAGTCGTAGTTGGGCGTCAGTACTTTGAGCAGGCGCTCGTAGAAGATCTCCTGCAGCGCAAAATGGCTGTCGGTGCGCTCCTGCCCGCGGCGAACGTCAGGCTTGAGGATGCCCACCTCTTCGACGCGCACATGATTGAGGTTGCCGATGACCGTGGCCTTGATGCGCTGGCGCACAGGCTGGAATGCCGTCAGCCCCTGGAAGAGATCCGCGGAGAGAATCAGGTTCTGGACGAACGCACCCTGATCGTTCTCGCCGAAGAAGGTGACGTTGCCGGGCCGGGCACCGCTGGGATTCGCGGGGGTCGGCACGGCGCGCGATTCGACCAGGGTGTCCGAGATGCCCGTCAGGTTCAGGAACGTGTCGTTGCGCCAGATGGGCAGATCGCCCTTGAGCAGGTTCTGGTTGTAGGGATCGAGGGTCACGCCGCGCGTTCCGATGCGCCGCGCCTGCACCTTCTCGTCGAGCTCGTACGCAGGAGGAGTGATGCGCCAGCGGTCCGTCATCTCCTGTACGGCGTCAGGATTCGGCAGGATCGGATTGCCGTAGCGCAGGGCGCGCTCGAGGCCGGACTGGCGCGCGATCAGTCCCGGCGTCTGCACACGCAGAATCTGCGTCGCGCTTCCACCGCCCGCGGCCGTCGCCACGATGTCGTAGGTGCCGGTCTTCATGGGCGCGGTCCAGAGCAGCTCCCACTTGCCTTCTGCGTCCGAGCTGGTCTGCCCTTTCCCCACGTCCTCGATGCTGATCGCAACGACGATGCTGGGCGGAGCCGTCCCGCTGATGCTGAACGGGACACCGGGCGCGTACAGCGGCTGCCCTTCGTTGATGGTGACCGTCTGCGCGAGGGCGGAGTACGCCATCATGCAGAAGATGACCACGGCGCCGCTGTTCGCGAGTCCCCGCACCTGTTGCCGCGCGGAGATCAGCTGCATGGGCCACCCCCGCACTCCGTGACCCCTTCGGGTTGCCGGGGGTATTTGAACATCGGGAGGCGCGCGCCATCGAGCCTGGTCTGGTCGGCCCAGATGGCCTGCGGTGGCAGGAACGGACCGGCGCCGAGGACGGTCACGTAGTCGTCCTGCTCGATGCCGTCGCCGCTGACGCCGAGGCCGCCGACGATTGCGCCGTTGCGCACCAGAGGCGTTGCGCCCGCGAAGAACGTGACGCCGTTCTGATTCGGTCCCGGTGGCTGCGACCCCTGACTGCACGGACGGCTCACATTGCCGAGAAAGAGAGTGCTGTACCAGGGTCCCCGCCGCGGATTGAAATTGTCGCCGTCAACGCCCGTCGGATAGAACGGCTGCGACCCGAAGCCGATGGTACGGGTGCTCACCAGCTGGCCCCCGGGAACACCTGGAAGATCGGCGAGACCCGCAGCCGTGTTGAAGTAGACAACGTTGCGCGCTTTGGCAGGGACGACGTCCACTGCATCGAACAGTGCGTCCTCCATGCGGTAGTGCGCCAGGATCGAGCCGTCGACATCGACCACGGTGATCACCATGCGTGCGTAGCTGTTGAGCGGCAGCCGCACCTGCGCGCGCGTCCGTTTCGAAACGTCGACGGATCGCTGCACGATCGAAGCAACGTCCGCGGCCGACAGCTGCGTTCCCGCCTTCGGCCCGACCAGATAACCGTTTGGCGGGCAACCGCCCGCAAAAGGACCGTAGAGAAAGCTGCCGTTGTTGACGCCCGGCGAGCTTCCGTCAGGCTGCTCCAGCCCGATCGGCAGTCCATTCGAATTGAAGCGGAGCTTCTGATCCGCGCCGAGGAAGGGAAGGCGGATGCCTTCGATGAAGACGTTCTGGGGGTCTGGCAGCGGATACTGCGGCAGCGGAATGATGCCTGGCGACGCGAACGCGCCGGTCACCGCGGCGAACTCCGCGAGATCCGGATTCGCAGTCGCACCGGTAACGCCGACGACGCCGACGGCGCCGAGGAGCCTGCCGTTACTCACGATACCCTGGTCGATCTTCGCCAGCCCGGGAGCGACGAGTCGGTACAACGGAATGCCCCCCGCGTTCACCGGACGGTTTGCCACAGACTGCGGGTAAGGCGGGTCATCCGGCAGAAGCTTGCCGGTAACCAGACCCGCACCACAGCCCGCGGATGTCGAGGAATCACACAATGGCTCGGGCAGCGCATCTCGATTGGCGATGAACGCTGCGATGGAGCGCGACCGCACCACACACTGATTCGGCCCCGTGTTGATCGGCGATCCCGCCAGACCGTTCCACTGCGCGTTCAGATCGCAGCCGCGATTCGATTGCTCGATGCCGTACAGCGCACCGCTGGCGGTGTTGGTCAGTCCCGGAGGAAAGTGCACCTGGCTGATGAAACGGATGGTCCGCGAAGAAAGCGGGGCCTGGCTGTTGCTGAAGAAAGCTGCGGTACGGGCAACGCCGAGAGCCTGATCTGCCTGGGCGATGGTGGCGCCGGTCTGCTGGTAAACGGCCAGGGGACGGCCCGTGCGGTCCACGATCCCGACGCTGATCGGCGTGGTGCTGCTGACCGCAGCCAGGGCGGCTTCTGCGATCGTCCTCACTTCTGCCGGAGCCAGCGAACCGAAAGCCACCGGCGGTCCATCGCCGATCGCGCCGTCCAGACAGGTCTGCTGCGCGGGGATGCGAAGTACGCAACCCGCCAGCTCGGCGTTGGCAACAGGGGCGATGGACTTCCCACCTCCTCCCCGCACCGAGCGCTGTTTCGCAGCGCCGATGTCGGACGCTGGCGCCACCAGCAGGGCGAACACGAGAGCTCCGATCGAACACGCACGCACGGCTATCGCCTCCCACTCCGCTCAGATCTGATAGAGGAACGTTGCTGCATTATCAGCCAGGACGATCGTATCTCCACGTTTTAGTTGCACTTCGACGATTCGCTGTCCGGTTGCGGCGGCGATGAAGGTGCCATTCGTCGAGTTCTGATCGATGGCCATGACCTTGCCGTCGCGCGGCACGATGCGCACGTGACGCTTGGAGACGCGACTGTCATTGATGACCACCTGGGAGAGCTGCGCATCGCGTCCGATGTAGAACCCCTCATCTTCGATGACGAAGCGCTGGCCTTCGAGCGCACCGGCAGTGCAGAGCAGCATTCCGTTCCACTGGACGAACTCCGTCGCGCCGCCCGCCTTGGAGATCGCGTCCCCCATGCGCGTGGCGTCTGCGGCGGGGACTTCCGGCGCGCGCGGAGCTGCTGGCGGGGGTGCGGCTGGCGCCGGAGGAGACGGCGGCGGCGGTGCCGCTGCCCGCTGCGGCGCGGCGGCCGGGACCGGGGCCGGGGCCGGGGCCGGGGCCGGAAGAGGCGGAGGTGCAGGGCGCGGCTGAGCAGCGCCGACAGGACGATCGTCCGTACGCGGCTTGAGCCGCTGGTACAGCGCGATGCCAACCGGCACGAGCACGACCACCAGCAACAGCGCAATCGCAATCAGCAGGATGTTATCGATCATCCGCGGTTCCCCTCCCGGCCCACCCGACGGCGCCCTGACTGCCAGGGGCACGGTCGACGATGCGAGCAATGGTTTTGAACGCACATGATACTCGTGACAGGTGACACAGCTACTGGCCGTCGCATTTGCGACGGCACCGTGACAAGTCGTGCAGTCGCCACGCTTGGGCATCAACACGTCGCTGGTGACGGCACTATTGCGCACTCCGCGATGACAGCCTTCGCAGTCGCCACGATGGGGTCCCGCGGTGTGCGAGAACTTCGCGCCCGGCAGCCACGCCGTGCGGATTACCGGCGCCTGCACCACCCAGCGGTTGGCGATCTTTCTCAGATCGTGACACTTGCCGCACTTGCTCTTCACGACCTGCTCGGCCGCATAGAACGCCCGATCGTCCGCGGTCACGACGGCACGGCGTGAGAGCAGCCGGCGCACCTCGTCCGCGGATTTGCCGAGGATGTCGCGGTTTCCCGCATAGGTGCTGGTGATGAAGCCGTACACGAGCTGCGGGTCGCCGACGTGCGGTACTTCCGCGGTCGGAAAGCGCTGGTCGAAGGTGAGCTTGTGGCAGCTCTGGCAGTGCTGCTCGTAGTTCAGCGCGACGGGATCCGACTTGCCGCGCGTCACCGCAAGGGTGTGGCAACCGAGGCAAACCAGCTCCTCGCGTTTGCCCGCTCCGTTGAAAACCCCGCCCTTCCTGAGATGGAGCTTGTGGTTGAAGAGCAGGTTGTTCGGGTCGGCCGGCGCCACGATCTCCGGATGATCGACTCCGAACGCGGTGATCTTGTTCAGCAGCGCAAGCGGATAGCGCGGATCACTGCTGCCAGCCGTCCCCGCCTTCATGTTTGCCGGCAGGTCCGCATGACAGGAAGCGCACTTCTGGTCGTTGACCAGAGCAAGCTTCGGCAGCCCTCGATGCTCGTTGTGACACGCCATGCACGGTGGCGTGCCGGTCTCAGTCTCGGAGTGCACGACGCGCGCGTGACAGGTGATGCAGCGCTTGTCCTGCACGCTCCTCCACGGCGCGTGGCAGGCGTTGCAGTCGTTGGCGATCACCTGCCCTTTCGCGTCCCGCGCGCGGGCGTGGGCCGAGGACACACCTCCGGGCATGAACGCTTTCTGCTTCTCCGGCTTGGTCACCTCGGCGATCACGAGAAACGTGGCGATGAGCGCGATCGCAGCGAGGCTGAGCTTCGTGAGATACGTGCGGTGAAGGCGGAAGGCCGCAGCGTAGTCGACGCGCGGAGCGCGCACGGTGAGGCTGCCGCCGGGCGTCACGGCGGCGACGGGAGCGTCGTCTTCCTCGACGATCGGTGCGGCCTGCGACACCGCGCGTTTGGGCTTGGTGACGATGCGCAGGAAGAGTGGCTTGGCAGGATCGGCTACCTGCACGTCGACCTTGAGGTCGCCGATCTCAATGACGTCGCCCTTGGAGAGACGCGCTGATTCCACCGGCTTCCCGTTCACGTACGTGCCGGTGATGCTGCCCTTGTCCGTGATCGCGTAGCCGGCCGAGTCGTGTCCGATGACCGCGTGCTCGAGCGCGACGGCCGGATTGTCCGAACGCAGCTCGGCGTTGGTGCCGCGACCGATCCGCAGCACGTCCGTACGGATCTCGCTGAGGGAGATCGCCCGGCCGACGACGCGCTGGATGACGAAGCTCATCGCTGATCGACGGCCGAGGGTCGAGGGCCGAGGGCCGAGAGGGTTGACCGGGCAGCCGAA
>JANMSA010000097.1:0-1519 GCA_031388865.1 Acidobacteriota bacterium
GGGAGAACAGCTCGCGAAGTCGGGAATAGAACGCTTCCGCCGCTGTTCGGGCGACGGTGTAGTCAGGCTGGATCGTGCCCTGCTGGGCGGCGACCTCCCGAGCGGTGTGGAGACGAACGATGCCATCGAACCGCGACTGAGCGAACCACTCGCGCGCTGCCACGACCTGCGTTTCGAATGCGTTCATCGCGTTCTCGACGCGTTCAGTGGCTATCGACGTCGGCGCATCCGCGTCCGAAGCCTCCCGGGTCGCGCTCTGCCTGGTCGATGGTGTCATTCGTTCTCGTGGTCCCTCAGGCAATCGTCGGGGCATTCGCACTCAGACCTGAAGCTGTCCGTGGGCCGGGCGGGCTTGACGAGCGGGCCGTCGTCGACCGCCACCAGGCCGAGGATCCACGGACGCGAAGGCTCCGCCGAGCCCGCGGCATGCTGGACCGGCTGAAGTCCATCGTCTCTGGGATGCATTGGAACCACCCTTTCGTCGCACTGGGAAGCGAACCCTACGACGGATTCATCCATCAGTCCAATCGAACGTGTGATAGTGTTTGATCAACTAAACTGATCATCGGCGCGCTTGAGGCAGAATCATGCTCCTCGCCCAGATCGAAGGGTTCGTCGAGATCGCGCGACTCGGAAATATGCGGCGCGCAGCGGATGCCCTCTCGATCAGCCAGCCGGCGCTGACCGCCCGGCTCCAGGGGCTCGAAGCCGAGCTCGCCGCCGCCCTGTTCCGGCGGACGCACGCCGGGATGGTCTTGACCCCCGCTGGTCGCGCCTTCCTTCCCCACGCGGACCGCGCGATCGAGGCGATCCGAAGCGGTGGTTCGCTGGTCCGGGAATTGGAACACGGCGTCATCGGTGAGCTCGCGCTCGCGGTCGCTCCCGCGGTCAGCGCGTACGTCCTGCCGGAGGTTCTGGTTCGCTTCATCGAGCGACACCCGGATGTTCGCCTGCGAGTGCGGACCGGGCATTCGGAGGAGATCGTGGACCTCGTTGCTCGCGGCGAGGTCGAACTCGGCATCGTCCGCCAACTCCGCGACCCGCGCGTCCGCAGCCGCCCGCTCTATGAGGACGAACTCGTGCTCGTCGCCCGGCCGGACCATCCGTTCGCCACGGCAGGCAGAGTCGACGTAGCGGAGATCAAGCACGCCCAGCTCATCCTGTTCGATCGAACGTCGAGCTATTACGACCTGACGAATGCCCTGTTCCGGGTTGCCGGCGTCGTGCCTCGCGGCGTCACCGAGGTCGACAACATCGAAGCGGCGAAGCGCATGGTCGAGCGGGGGCTCGGCGTGGCGCTGCTTCCCGGGACGGCCGTTGCTGACGCCCTGGCGGGCGGCTCGCTTCGGGAGATCGGGCTTGGTGGTGCCACAACGATCCGACGTCAGATCGTGGCGGTCGAGCGGCCCGGAGCCCGCCCGATATCGCCCTTCTCGACGACGCTGTGGGACCTCCTCGAGCGGATTCCTGAGCTCATCCCACGCGCGCTGCCGATCACCGCGACCGAGTGACTCCCGTC
>JANMSA010000104.1:0-1523 GCA_031388865.1 Acidobacteriota bacterium
CTCGGCGAGGGAGTGCTCTCGGCTGCGTTCATCCCGGTTTACTCGCGGTTGATTGCTCAAGGCGACCAGCGCGCCGCCGATCGAGTGGCGGGTGTGTTCGCGTCGTTCCTCGCGCTGATCGTTGTGGTGCTGGTGATCTTCGGGTACATCTTCACGCCGCAGATCCTGGCGGTCACCGTCGCCGGACTGGAGCCCGAGGTCATGGAGATGGCCATCCGCTTCACGCGCATCATCTTTCCAGGCGTCGGACTGCTCGTGCTGTATGCCTGGGCCCTGGGCGTGCTCAACGCGCATCGCCAGTTCTTCGTCGGTTATGTCGCGCCGGTGCTCTGGAGTGCGGCCATGATCGCGACGCTGGTCATCTTCGGGATGCGGCTGAGCGGAGCCGCGCTGGCTCACGCGCTGGCGTGGGGGACGCTGATCGGGTGTGTGTTGCAATTCGGCGTCGAGATTCCTTTCGTGCTCCGTCACGCGAAGCACCTCTCGTTTGGTCTCGACCGGACGCTCGAGCCGGTGCGATCGATCTTCCGCAACATCATCCCGGTCATGGGTGGCCGCGGGGTGGTGCAGATCAGCGGCTACGTGGACACGTTCATCGCCGCAGCGCTGCCGATCGGCGCACTCTCTTACTTCTTCTACGCGCAGACGATCTACATGCTTCCGATCTCGGTCTTCGGCATGTCTGTGGCGAACGCAGAGCTCCCGCAGATGGCCGGCGAGCAGGGATCGGAAGAAGAAGTGAGAGGTGCCGTCCGGCGCCGGCTGGATCGTGGTGTGCGCCAGGTCTCGTTCTTCGTGATTCCGACCCTGGTCGCCTTCATCCTCATCGGACGGGTATTGGTCGCCGCTCTGTATCAGCGCGGGAAGTTCGACGCGAATACGACTCTCATCGTCTGGTACGTCCTGGTCGGCGCCTCAGTCGGCCTGCTCGCTGCCACCCTGGGCCGCCTCTACTCTTCGGCTTTGTACGCGCTGCATGACACGAAGACGCCATTCCGCATCGCGGTAGCCCGTGTGATCGGCGGAGCGGGGCTCGCGCTGCTCTTCGCGTTTCCTTTGCGACCCATGTTTCCTGCCCTGGTGCGGATGATGGGCCTCCCCATGCCGGACTTTCCCGGCGCTGAGCAGCTTCTTGCCGTTGCCGGCATCAGCACAGCCTCCGGCATCGCGGCCTGGATCGAGTTCGTTCTGCTGCGCGGCGCCATTCGCAGGCGTCTGGGGAAGGGCGAGTCGAAGAGCTCATTCATGCTCAAGGTGTGGATCGCCGCGCTGGCCGGAGGAGTGACCGCGGCTTTGCTCGACAACGCAGCCATCCGTGACTTCGCGTCGCGGCTTCCTCTGCGATACATCGCCGAGGCGTTGCTGCTGAGCGGGGTGTTCGGCGCCGTCTACTTCGGCGTCGCATTCCTGCTGCGCGTGCCTGAGCTGACGGCTCTGCTGAGCCGCCTGAAGCGGCGCTGAACAGAGAGACCACCGGGAGGCCTCCTCGTCGTCTCCCTGTTCATTCGCCGCGACGCGCTGTC
>JANMSA010000131.1:0-9456 GCA_031388865.1 Acidobacteriota bacterium
AGCGGTGTAGGTGCGGTCCACCTCGGCCGACGGTCCGACCGCTACGATCTCCCCGTTGCGGATCGCAACCGACCCTCTCTCGATGTTCGGACCGGCCATCGTGACGACCGTGCCGCCGGTGATGAGGATGTCCGCGCGCTCTGCGGCGGAGAGCGACGAGACAGCGAGGAGCAGTGCGAGCAGAAGCTTCATCCGCAGAACTATAATGGAGTCATGGCGGCGCGAGTACGCCACGATCGACCACCTCGGCATCGAGTCCCTGCGCACGCCGCCGCAATCGCCCCAAGCGAATTCGTTCGTGGAACGACTCAATGGAACCCTGCGTAGAGAGCTGCTCGAGCACGTCTGGCCCCTTGGCCTGCGCAATCTGAACTGGCTCCTCGAGCGATACGCGGCGTACTACAACCACTCCGTCCCCACATGGGCCTCGATGGCCGCGTCCCCGTTCCGGCCGACCCCGTTTCGCTTCGCGCCGCACAACCACAAAAGCTCGGCGACGCGCGCGTGATCGCCATCCCGCACATCGGGGGCCTGCATCACGAGTACCGCCTCCAGCAAGCGGCCTGACGATTCCCGCACTGTGTTTTCATTGCGGGCGCTCCGGCGTTTCGCGATGCCCGCGGTGTGCTCCGATCACCAGGAACGGAGCACACTCCTCTGTTCGTATCTCTCTCACTCCCGAACACCGGTTTCCGCGTCCATCCCGGCGCCGCACACCCACCCTGCACCTTTTTTTCAACTCCCCGTGCTGCAATGAGTTTCGGATTCCCCCCGGGAAACGTGCCGAAATAACTGAGCGGGCTGACGAGGCAGCTCGCCGCGTGCTACCGCCGCCGTGATCTGCAGCATGGCACTTGACCGCCGCCGGTCGTCGAAAACCACAGCGATATCCTCGTCGGCGTGAATCGGTAGCTCCTTGTTTCTGCGCTTCGAGACCACACCCTCGCGAAACTGTCAACGGCGCAGCCAGCGAGCGGCGAATACCGCCAGCGCGATGACGGCGATCGAAGAGAGCAGTCCGATGCTCAGCCATTCACTGCCGTGGCGGGCAGGCAGCGGTGCGGATGCGCCGTCGCCGAGAACCGCAAACGCGGACCAGTGGCTCGCGTTCGCGTACGGCTCCCTCGCCATGAGGTCGAGCTGGGCGGCGCGGAGTCCCTCCGCGACACTTCGCCCCCGCGCGAGATGCTCGTAGAGGCGATCGACGAGACGGGCTGCGTCTTCGTCGCCGACGCGCCAGTACGTTCCGACCACACTCGCGGCGCCCGCGGCGCCGAATGCCCCAGCCAGACTGACCATCCCTTCGGCCGGGCTGACCGGACCCGACGCGGTCTGGCAACTACTGAGGATCACGGTTGCGCCGCGCAGTCTCAGCCGCGAAATCTCTCGCGTCAGCAACAGGCCATCCTCAGCATCAGCCGGGTCTCCCACCACGATGGCCGATCGCGCCGGGATGTACGGATCCAGAAACGCGTGCGCGGCGATGTGGAGGAGATCGAGCCTCTCGTGGGACAGGCGTTTCAGCGATGCCTCACCTCCCGTGGCGATGGTCGTGATGCCGCGGCCGACCGCCCGCCGGATCGATCGCAGTTCGCGATCGACGGATCGGAGCGCAGGAAGCTCAACGGTCTCGTGTCCCACCGCGACCCTGCGTGGCTGGAGGCTTCCGAAGCCGAATGCCAGAACGTTTCCGGACAGGGTCCGGCCGGAGTGCGCCTCGCGCATCGTCATCATCGCGGCGAGCGAAGGGGCGTGCGCTACCGCGAAGCGCCGCACCAGTGGCTGACTGGTCCCGGGATCAGGGAGTGCGCCGAATGGCAGACTGGCCACCACACCGCTCGATGCCACTGTCACGCGCGTCACGCCGGCGGGCAGCAGAGGCAGCCACGGTGCCACGAGCTCGCGGCTGAGGCGCGACCCGGCTCGCAGGCAGTCCTCGCCTCCCCCTGCGGCGAGCAGTCGCGCGAAGAATTCGATCCGTTCATTCAGGCGCGTCAACGGTGGCAGAGCGGCGATCCGGAGGCCATGGTCGTGCGTTGCTACAAACGCTGTACCTCCCGAGCGCGTGACGGCCAGCGCCACGAATGCTTCGTGAGGGTCGAGGAGCGCGTACGCGAACCCTTGGCGGCCGTCATTCTGGGTAACGACGTCGCGAGACTCGTAGTCGGTGAGCTTGCGTTCGTAGTCAGTGAGCTTACGCTCAATGTCCTCGAGGTCGTCGCGCAGCAGGGCGCGACGGTCGCGCGGTACTTCCGGCGAGGCCAGCTGCAGCTGGATTCGCGCCGCGGCTTCGTCGAGTTGCCGCCTTACCGGAGCATCGGCGGCCTGACTTCGTTCCGGACCGAACGATCGCACAGGAGTGCGTTCGCGCTCGAGGACCGCGAACGCGGCCTCGGCGTCGGCGGCCGAACGGGTTCGACGCCACACTTCGAGATGCGCATCGAGAAGGGACTCATATGTCTCATGCATGTGCGCGGCGAACGCGGCGCGTTGCTCGAGCGCGGGAATCCGGGAACGGAGCGCGTCGATCGCGTTCGCGCTTTCCTTGTACCACTCGATCGCACGAGGTAGATCCCGCCGGGCCCGGGCCACGTCGCCGAGGCCGGCCAATGCGTGGGGAACGAGGGCCACGAATCCCAGCCGGGAGGTGAGCGCCAGCGCCGCGCGGTATTCTTCATCTGCTTCGTCCAGGCGATTTTCGCGCAAGGCCAGACGGCCGAGCTCGAAGCGGCCCAAGGCTATGGAGAGGGGCTGCTGCCGGCGCATTCCGGCCTTGACTGCACTCTCGATCAGTGACCGGGCCGTCGCGTATTCGCCGAGGTCCACCCTCGTGCCCGCCAGGCCGATGAGTGTGACCGGCACTTCCCCTTCGATCCCGTTCACGGTGAAGAGTCGGAGCGACTCCTCGTACAGATCTCGGGCTTCGGTAAAACGGCCGGTGACGCGCGCAACTTCCGCCATCCCGCGCAACGTCAACCCTTCCAGGTCGCGCGAATGCGGTTTGCGGGCGACCTCCAGCGCCCGCCGATAGTGACTGGTGGCCCTGGTCCAGTCGCCCTGCACCTGGTACCAGAGCGCCATGTCGTTCAAAGAATGCCAGATGCCGGCGATGTTTCCGGCGCGCTCCGCGGCGGCCAGACCGCGATGCAGGAAGGGCAGGGCGGCGCTGTAGTCGCCCATCTCCAGGCGTGCCCGTCCGAGCAGGTAGGGGGCGGAGAAAAGGAGTCGCTGAAGGCTTCGGGCCTTAGGATCGTGGTCCAGAAGGTCAATCGTCCTGGCGGCCATTTCCGCGGCCCGCGGGAAGTCTCCCTGGCGACGGTACACGGCAGCCAGGCCGTTGTATCCCGTGGCCACGCCTGCCGGATCGCCGCGCTTCCTGGCCAGTGCCACGATCGCGGCGAACAACGCCAACGACTCTTCGTAGTGTCCGAGCTCGATGTGAACCGTGGCAAGGTGTGCGCGGATCTGGAGCTGGAGGTCGTATGCGTCGATGGCGTGCGCGAGAGGGAGGGCTTCCGCGAGCGTCTTCAACGCTTCGGTGGAGCGATGAGTGGAGGCCAATGCGCTCCCCAGTCCGGTCAACGCTCGTGCTTCGCGCGGGCGATCTCCATCCAGCCGGGAAAGGCGCAACGCCTCTTCGAAGACAGGCACCGCGTCGCGCTCTTTCCGCACCTGACTCGACTTCAGCGTCTGGCCGCGTGCGAGCAGCGCGTCAATCGCCGGTGCGTGATCGGCACACAGGGGCGAGATGCTGGCCAGCGTCAGGAGCAGCAGTCCCGGAAGGGGTCCCGGATGGCCATTGTGAGTGGCCACGTCATCGCGCCGGAGCGCGCACGGGTCGCGAGCGCGCGATTTCCTGGCCGTCGCGATCGATGGCCGTGACGGTCAGGAACACGCCGCCGGGTGGCTCCTTGACTGTGATCTGCGGGCGTGTGCTGCTCGTGTGTTGCAGCGTCTCCCCTTCGTTGTTCTGCAGGACGGCATCATAGCGAGCCGCGTTCCCCACTGCAGACCACCATGCGTGCAGTTCGCTTCCCGAGCGTTTCACCGTGACGACGATCTCGCGCACGTCGCCGCGCTCCACATTCGTGTCGCGGCGATCGATTCGAGGAGCGATCAGGGTCGCGGCGACGATCGCCAGGACCGCGGCCGCCGCGAAGCCTGCCCAACGCATCGGCGTTACGACGCGTGGCAGCGCCGACGTCTCTCGCAGGGCCTCACGGACTGCCGTTCCCGCCTGGACCTCGTCCCAGCAGCGTGAGCAGACGAAGTAGTGCTCCTCGAACGCCTCGGCCTCCGCCGTGGAGAGCGTCCCGGCGACGTAGCGCGAGGGGGCGTCGTCGTCGGCGTAAACGCAGTCGGAAGCGATAGCCATCACTCCTTAGTTCCCGGAGCCTGCGGTTCGTTTCGTTCCGGGCGCAGAAGAGCGGCGATCCGCGACATCAGCCGATGCTTGCGAACGCGCGCCGCCACCTGCGAAATGGACAGGCGCCGGCCGACCTCCTGCGCGGTCAATCCATCGACATAGAAAAGATGCAGGAAGTGCCGGTCGTCGTCGCCGAGGTCGGAGATCAGGTCCCTCACTCGCTCGTCGCGCTCGCGTTCGAGCAGTTCGCGCAGAGGATCGGCATTCAGGTCGGTCTCCTCGTGGTCGAGCTTCGAGAGCGCCGACCTGGTGCGCCTCTCCGACCGATGCTGGCGAAGGCAGAGGTTCCGCGCCGTGCGAAACACGAAAGCGGGCAGCGCGTCCATCTCGCGTACGGCTCCGCGATCGAGCGCCTCCAGAACGACGCGGATCGTCTCCTGGGCGATGTCCTCCGCATCGTGCCCGGTCGATAGATGATTCCGGGCATAAAGACAGATGCGGTCCCAATACTCCTCCGTCAGTCGGGCTGCGACCGCGCGCGACGAGCGAGCGCGGTCATCCGCCTCGCCTGCGGACGCGCTGTAACGCTCCTCGCTCATCGGGAACTTTGATTGTAGACCCGAAAAGGAGCTGTCCATGTGGAATCGAACTGCTACTACCGCTTCCATGACCGGCCGGTCGATCGTGATCGCGGCTTCGCTGATGCTGGTCGCGCCGCTCGCGTACGGCGCACACGCTGGGCTGAAGAAGCGCATTGCCGTCATGGACATGGCTCTCGTGGCGTCGACTTTGTCGACCTCGTCGCCGGGATCCATGTCCACGACCACGTCCGTCCAGATTCCGCCTCCGTCCGACTTCGCGCTCGGACTGACGGAAATGCTGACCACGGAGCTCTTGAAGACCGACCAGTTCATCCTCCTGGAGCGCAAGGGCCTCACCGACGCGACGGCCGAGCAGGACCTCGGAGGGTCGGAGCGGTCGAACAAGGACACGGCCGTGAAGGGAGGCTCGGTCATCGGGGCGCAGGCGCTGGTTCGTTGCGCGGTCACCGAGTACGCGTACACGCAGTCCGGTACCAGCGGCGCGCTGAAGATGCTCGAGGGTCTGTCGATCGGCGGGTCGGTGGTCCGTGCGCAGGTGGGCATCGACGTCCGCGTCTACGACGCGAAGACGACTCAGGTTCTGGCGTCCGTGGTGACACGGGGCTCTGCCTCGTCGAAGGGCGTGGACTTCAAGCATTCCGGCAGCAAGGCCGACGTGGCCGGAGCCGGGTTCATCGCCACGCCTCTCGGGCGGGCCTCGCGCGACGCGCTGGCGGCCGCGGCCGCGTTCATCGTCAAGGCGCTGGCGAACGGCGAGTGGGAGGCGCGGGTGATCCGCTCGGCGAAAGGCCAGATCTATCTCAATGCAGGTGGAGAAGCGGGGATTGCGGCCGGTACGCGCTTCGACATCTTCCGCGCGGGCGAGCCACTGATCGATCCCGCCTCCGGACTGGACCTCGGCAGTCCGGAACGCCGCGTGGGATCGCTGGAGGTGACGACCGTTCAGCCGAAGTACGCGGTGGCGCGACTCGTCGAAGGCAGTCTGCCGGAACGCAACGACCTGGTCAGGCCCGCCGGCGGCACCGCAAAGCCCTGAAGTGGGCAGTGAGCTCCGAGGCGCCCGTGCGCGCCTCGATCGTCCAACCACGCCTACGGAGAAGGAGTCTCTAACATGAAACGAATCATTGTGCTGTTCGCAATCACATTGCTGGCCGCTCTGGCCCATGCCGGCGGGGCGGTGAGTAAGATATTTAACGCGCCCACGACCGGCAAGGTCACGGCCGTGACGCAGGGACGTCTCGATCTCCGCAGCGACGGCGGAGTCGTCGCTCAGGCCAATGTCGGGTCGACGCAAAGCTCAAACGTGAACATCGGTCAGACCGTGTGGCTCCATTCCAACAAGGTTGTGTACGTCGATTTCCCCATCGAAACGGAGCGGAAGGACCAGGTGGGCGGTGGCGACTACATGAGCACGAAGGTGAAGCTGTCGAATACCGGTTTGCTCACGGCCACGACCAGAACATGGACCACTGCCTGCGCGGACGGGTTCACTGGCGGAGTGCGCGTCATCCTCATGAAGAAAGACGGCAACGAGCTGCACATCACGAAACTCCGCAAGTACGGAGTCAACGGCGAGTGCGTACCCTCGTCGCCGTCGGACCGCAAGGAGTCGTGGGACGAGAACATCCCTCTCGACAAGGTGAACGAGGCGGCGAAGCTGGCCATCGTCCACATCAAGAAACCGACGGATCGCATCGACGACTTTCTGGCCAGGGCGAAGGAAGTGGCCGAGATCCTGAAGACGGCTTCGGAGGCCTATTCGAACGTGGCCGGTGCCGGCGGCAAGCCCGCCGCGGGAAGTGCGCAGACGTCGCCGACAACGCCACCCCGCTGAGCGCGGAACGCCAGAAACACCACGGCGGCATCGCTGTTTGCCGGGTCGTTTCTGGACAGCAAGTGCCGATTGTCGCGGAGTCCTCCTTCGTCATCAAGGAATGTAAAAAGAATTGGCGTGAGGAGGAGAGACGTAGTGTTGACGGCTATCCCCAAGGAGGAATCATGAAAAATTATTTCATTAAAAATCGTCTCTTGACGGGTGCATGGATGGTGGCGGTAATGGTGCTGCCGGCATCTGCCGCGCACGCGCAATCCGCCGCCGCCGGCGCAACGAAGTATGCGGACAATTGCGCCAGCTGTCATGGGACGCCTCCCGGTGCTACCAGGCCGTCAGTTCATAAGGCTTCGGCAAATGCGGTCGCGATCCCGCATTATCTCCCAAACGATGCTGATATTGCCGCCTTTGTTCGACCGGATCGGCCAGACGTCTATCCTCCTGGCTCTGGCAACGCTCCTCTGGCCACCAATAGTGCAACGCTAACCTTACGCCCTGGCAGAACCATTATCGTCGCTAGCTACACGGCTTCTTGCACGGGAGGAGGAGCAACAAAAACGGCTACCGGCGCAGCCACCCCCGGCGGCGGCGCCAGCAGCCTTATTGTCACTGATCTCACCGCCAGTACTACTTACAATTGCTCGGCGACGGCGACCAATTCTTCCGGCACCGGCTTGGCATCTCCCCTGGTGAGCACTACAACGAATGCACCCGATGCACCACCGCCACCACTGCCGACACCCATCGTCAAAGTCCGTTTGATGAATTCGGGCCAGGCGGGCACCGAGGTTCAATGCCCGGTTCAGTACTCCAACTCCAACCCCCCGAGTTGGTTTATCAAGGTATCGGCGAGTTTACCCGCCGAATTGGGCATTATGAGTCGTGGTGGACTCCCCCGCGGCGCGAAATTCCGATACCTGTTCAAGGTGAATGGCTATCCGCCTCCAGGCCATTCGCCTGGCGTTTGGGAGCCGAGTGCCGGCGTAACCTTCGTTCCTCCGGCTAAGGGCAACTACAATTTCGAGGTGTTCGCTCAGGCGTGGCTCAATGAAAAAGCAATAAGTCGAGCTTCTTCGGAGGTCATCAGCTGTCGGGTGCAGTAAGCGCTGAAGGTGACAGCGACCATCCCGACCAGCGGTCCGATGTCCAACTCCAGGCTTTGTTGAACCGTTCCACTAAGAGTTTAGGGACAGGAAGTTTTAGGCTCCTCGCTGTCATAGGTGGGTAACTTTGGCTTGCAAAGTGGAGAATTGGCCGCCTCGTCCGGCCATCGCATAGGGTGAGATGGCTCCCTCCTCGGCGTTCTTATGGAGATAAAGATGCGAACGGCGTCAAGCCCTCCACCTTCCAGCCGGCTTGACTCCGCTCGCATCGGAGCGGACTAGGCAGCTATGCGATGGCCGGACTTCCCGCCGCCCGGCTTTTCTCCGGTCGTGCGGATTCGTTATGCTCGCTCGATGGAAACCAAAGAACTGTTTGCGGCGGCCCCTTCCCGCACCGGAGCCGTGGTTCGTATCCCAAGTCCATCTCGATGTCGAATCTCGCCGGCTGGAGATCGCCATCGACTTTCGTCGAGGGCGGCGTTCGCCTGCCCCGAGTGCCAGGCTGCCGATTGCAAGGCGTACGACACCGAGAAGCGCCGCTGGAGGCATCTGAACTTTTTTCACTTGTTCGGGACCGAAGGAAAACCGCCTTGACAGTCGAGCAGTTCCGCGAGGATCTCGAAGAGCACGGTGGGCGGGCTGAGAACATCACCGAGGTCTGCGTGGACATGTCGGCGGCCTTCATTCGAGGCGTGAGCGACTCACGGTACCCGTGACGGCCGTTTCCTTCGGAACGATCGCGGCGACCGTGCCCGGTCAGCTGGCTTTCAGCTCGGCAGCCGTCAGGTGCACGCCGTGTGCTGCGACGACGTCATCGCCGAGGAAGCCGATGGAGTCGAGGTAGGCTCCGGGGGTCATGCCGTTCTGCTTTTCCGCGACCTGACGCAGCTCGTCCCTGGTCTCGGAAACGTGGATGAGGATGGGGACACCGAGCTCCGTCGCCAGGGCTCGCACCTGCTGGAGGTGCTCCTTCGAGACGGTGAACGGTGCGTGCGGCGCGAGCGCAGGTGTGATGAGCCGGTCGCCCTTCCACTCGCGAGCGTACGCACGCATGTACGCGACCATCGCATCCCAGGTCTTGTTGTCAGGTGCCGGGAAGTCGATGAAGGTCTGACCAAGCACACCACGCAGGCCTGCGGCTTTGGCCTCACGCGCGACATCGGCTTCGAAGTAGTACATATCCGCGAAGGTGGTCGTGCCGGAGCGGATCATCTCCGCCGCGGCCAGGCGGGTGCCCCACTTCACAAACTCCCGGTCGACGTTCTTCGCTTCCGCGGGAAAGATGAAGTTGTTCAGCCAGTCCATCAACTCGCGGTCGTCGGAGATTCCGCGGAAAAGCGTCATGGCCACGTGCGAGTGCGCGTTCACGAACCCCGGGATGACCGCGTGCCCGCCTGCCTGAATGACCGTCGCAGCGGTGTAGGTGCGGTCCACCTCGGCCGACGGTCCGACCGCTACGATCTCCCCGTTGCGGATCGCAACCGACCCTCTCTCGATGTTCGGACCGGCCATCGTGACGACCGTGCCGCCGGTGATGAGGATGTCCGCGCGCTC
>JANMSA010000167.1:0-3686 GCA_031388865.1 Acidobacteriota bacterium
TACGGGAAGTCCAATCTCGGCCGCATGAAGTCCGTCTACCGGAACGGGCTCGCCCACCGCTACGGGCGGCGCATGCAGGTCGTTTCCGGCATCCACTACAACTTCTCGATTCCCGAGGCTGCCTGGCCGCCGCTGCACGCGTTCGAGGCGAGCGCGTGCGCCGCCGAGATGTACCCGGACGAGCGCTACCTGGGATTGATCCGGAATTTCCGGCGTCACGCCTGGCTGCTGTTGCTGCTCCTCGGAAGCTCGCCCGTCGCCTGCGGCTCGTTCGTCGGCAATCGGCCGCATCAGCTGCGGGCCTGGGAGACCGGGTCGCTGTCCGCGCCCGGGGCGACCTCCCTTCGCATGGGACGCCTCGGCTACCAGAGCGATGCCCAGTCCGATCTCGCGGTCAGCTTCAACGACCTGGCCGGTTACGCGGCGACGCTCGACCGGGCGATGCGGGTGCCGTATCCGCCCTATGAGGCGATCGGCGTGGAGGTGGGCGGCGAATTCCGGCAGCTTTCCACCGCACTGCTGCAGATCGAGAACGAGTTCTACGGCACGATCCGGCCCAAGCGCGTCATCGCCCGGGGAGAACGGCCGCTGCATGCGCTGGGAGAGCGCGGCATCGAGTACGTCGAGGTCCGGTGCTTGGACATCGATCCCTTCATGCCCCTCGGGATCGACGCCGACGCGGTTCGACTGCTCGACGTCTTCCTGTTGCACTGCCTGCTGAGCGACAGCCCGCGGGATTCTCCCGGCGAGATCCAAACGGACGCCGGCAATCAACGGTCGGTTGCGGAGGCGGGGCGCGAGCCGAGGACGCGCCTGGACCGCGCCGGGGAGCATGTCACTCCCGCCGACTGGGGATGCGCGCTGCTGCTGCAATGCGAGCCCATTGCCGCGGCGCTCGACCGCGCGTTCGGCGGCGCGGATTACGCGCGCGTGCTTCGCGCTTCGGCTGCCGCCCTGAGAAATCCCGACACCCTTCCATCCGCCCGCGTCCTGCGCGCGGTGGAGCACGACCACGGACGCTCCTTTCCCGATTTCGTCCTCGCCCAGTCCCGGCGTCACCGCGATGCGCTGTCCGATCCGCCGCTTGCGCCTGCCTCGAGGCAGCGATACGAGACGCTCGCGGCCGAATCGCTGGCGGAAGAGCGCCGGATGGAGGCCGCCGACGACGTTCCGTTCGATACCTATCGGCGACGGTATCTCGACCAGTCTTTGCTGTCGGGCAGGCATTTCGGTTCGCCCGGGAGCCAAGGAAAGTCCGGCTCCAGCAAATAGGGAATGACGAACAGCAAACGTCCGCTTTCGTGACCATCGGCGATCGACAGCTACCCCTGATGTCCTCCCAATAAACTTAGGCAGTTTAGAACTGGAGTAAGGTCGCTTCGGGGCCCCGCAGGAAGGGCTAAGGAGAAGCGATGAAGAAGTCGAGGTATACGGAAGAGCAGATCGCCTACGTGTTGCGCCAGGCCGAGTCGGGCACGCCGGTATCGGATGTTTGCCGGGGCATGGGAATCTCTGAGGCAACGTTCTACGTCTGGAAGAAGAAATACGCGAGCATGGGCGTTACAGAGCTGCGCAAGCTGCGGCAGCTCGAGGATGAGAATTCACGTCTCAAGCGCGTCGTGGCGGATCTCACGCTCGACAAGCACATCCTGCAGGAAGTCATCGCAAAAAAGCTCTGAAGCCGTCACGCCGCAAGGAGGCCGCTCGTTGGATTCATGAGCGATTCCAGGTCAGTTGTGTGCGTGCGTGCCGGCTGGGAGGCCTGAGTCGAGCAGGGTGGTATCGCAAGAGCACGGCGAAGGATCAGTCGGGCTTGCGCATGCGCATCCGGGAGATCGCGCTCGCCCGTCCGAGATTTGGGTATTTACGCATTCACGTGATTCTGCTTCGGGAGGGTTGGAAGGTGAATCGCAAGCGCGTGCACCGCCTCTATCGGCTCGAAGGTCTGCAGGTCCGGATGCGGATGAGGAGGCGCAAGCGGCTGAGCTTGCATCGCGGCCCGGCGCCGCGGCCGACCTCGCTTGGGGAGCGCTGGAGCATGGATTTCGTTCACGATCAACTCGCCAACGGCAGGGCATTCCGGGTGCTGACCGTGGTCGATAACTGGAGTCGCGAGAGTGTGTTGCTGGAGGCCGGTTTCCGGCTCACGGGCGAGAGCGTCACCCAGGCCTTGGCCGAAGCATCCCAGCAGCGTTCGTTGCCGCGCTCGATCACCGTCGACCATGGCACCGAGTTCACCTCCAAGGCGCTTGACCAATGGGCCTGGGAGAACGGCGTGCAGCTCGACTTCACGCGACCGGGAAAGCCGACGGATAATGGCCTGTGCGAATCCTTCAACGGAAGGTTGCGCGATGAATGCCTGAACGTGAACGAGTTCGAGACGATCGATCAGGCGCGACAGAAGATTGAGGCCTGGCGAATCGATTACAACGAGCAGCGACCACATGGCGCACTTGGCCATCTGACCCCAAGTGAATACGCCAAATCAGGTCGGAGAGTTGGGTTTGAGGTGACCGATTTCCAACTTAGAACTGTCTCCTAACGGGGAGAACGTCAGAGGTGACCGATTTCCAACTTAGAACTGTCTCCTAACGGGGAGAACGTCACCTGCCAGAAAAGTCCACTTGTAGAATGTCTACGACGCGGGGGAGCTTACGGATGGAGGCCGTAGTGCGGTTGGTATTCATGACCTCCTCCCCCAGCGCTTGGCTAGGTACGCTTGGAGGTCACGCACGAGGTATTGAGGGCGCTCGTAACGTTTCGAGACAGCGCGAAGGCGTCCAATGCACCGATAGACGCGCAGGGTTTCGATCGAAAGGCCTGTAATCTCCGCGGCTTCGGTCGCATTGACGAGACGCTTCGGATCGACAGAACGGTGGGCGATATGGGATTCGGGTGAACGAGCGGCAGCGTGCGCGAGTTCTCGCGCAAACGATAGGAAAGATCTGGGCATGACGCACTCCGAAAAAACGTAGTCGCCTGGTAGATGGAGTGCTCTTTGGTGACCCGGGAGTAATTCGCCGATGCTGCAGCGAAAACCGGCGTTTTTTGTGAGGGAGGCCGCTCTCCCCGCGGGGTCGCGGGCGACTACCGCGCGACTTAAAACGATTATCCCCTTAACGGATATCTTCGACAATTTTTTAACGATTCTTCCCCAGGGGGAAAGACAAAGAGCCGACAAGGGTCTCCCCCAATCGGCTCTCGGATCGTTAGGGCATCAGGTAACCCTAATGGCGGCCCCTAAGATCAACCTAATTATCGCGCCCTTTCCCATCTTTAATCTTTAGAAACCGCGTCGGACCAGCGTTGCCAAATTCGCGCCGCTTCCTTATCGTATGCATGGCGATTATATGCAGCGGCGACCTTATCACCGCTTGCATGGGCGAGGCAGCGCTCAACCACATGAGGTGGGACGCCCGCAGCGTGCGCCCAAGTGGAAAACGAAGAGCGGAAGCCGTGGACAGTAAATCCTGGCGCCATTCGTCGCAACGTCATCAGCATCGCCATTGACGAAAGGGGGCCGCGAGGATCTCGCCCAGGGAAGACATTATCTCGACCCTCGCCGAATGGCTTGGCGTCTTTGACGATCGCGCGCGCCTGGGTGGACAGGAATACGGTGTGCGCCTTAGCGGCTTTCATGCGCTCTGCCGGAATAGTAAGCGAGCGCCCGTTTTGCGAAATGTCAG
>JANMSA010000281.1:0-3951 GCA_031388865.1 Acidobacteriota bacterium
CCGTTTCGGTCCCTGCGGGGGCAAGCGCCGGGGGAGCCTGGGCGGACCACACGCCGCCGGCAAACAGCAGTGCGCCGATGACTCCGATGCTCGCGAGCATCCCGACCGCCGTAAACCCGAGCGCGGTGCTCAGGCCGGCGAGCACGAGCACGATGCCGGAGGCCAGCAGCAACGACGATGCGAGGCGCTTCAGAAGGGCCATGCAGTGCAGCAGGTAATAGTAAACGAAAACGCCGGGACAATAGCCCCACCGTGTCGACGTTTTCTGGGGCGGTTTCCTGTGCTCCCTTGTGATATTGTGGCGCCGGTTCCGATACCCTCCTGATGTCCACCTGTCCTCGCTGCAAGGGGCATTTGACCGACTCGCACCGGTGCCCCCGGCGGCCCTACATGGTCCCTCTGGAGATTCTTGCCTCGGCAGTGGTCGGCGGGGTTCTCGGCCTGTTTCTCGCCGATTCCATGCTCGCTGTCGTCGCCGGTGCATTCATCGCCGTCGGCATCAACCGCGCCCTTCGGTCGTAGGCTGGCCCTTGGCCGTCGCGTTGTCGGGTGCACTACAAGCGGCAAAGTTCTTGCTCAGGGGCGGGCCGTGCGCGGAAAGGCGGCCCCCCTGTCTGAATTGACTTCGAGCGCCGGCTCCGCTGTCCGGATGCTGACGGCCGACTCCGGCGCCGTGTCGTCCCTTCACGTCCTTATCGCAGACGGCAATCACGAATCCCGCGCCTGGCGCGCAGCTAAATTGCGCACTGCTGGATGCCGGGTGTCGGTCGCCCGGACCGGGTTCGAGGCGATCGTGAAGGCCTCCTGCCACGTCCCGGACCTGATCCTGCTCGACGATTCGCTGAGCGACATCGAAGCGAGCGAGACCGGCCGGCTCCTTACGACCTGCCCGGTGACGTCGCACATTCCGGTTGTCCGTCTAAACGCCGGACGGCGCGTACCGCAGGCTGTGCTCCGCAGACTGCGCCGCGCCGCCGTCTAGGAAACGTTCCCGCACGCTCGCCGCGTGTCGGTGACTCTCGCCCCCGACCCCGCTCTTGTGCCGATGAGCTCGCCCCTTCGCGACGGCCTCGCTTATCATTACCGCATGCTCACAATGAGACATTCGGTTTACGCGCTGATACTCGCCACCGGTCTGGCGACTCCTGCGACCGCACAGACGAACGCCCAGGTTGACGCGGACGCGAAGGAAATTGCCTCGTATCGGCTGACTATGGAATCGATCAGGAAGCTGGACGTAGCGATGCGGGCGGCATTCGCCGAGATGGAGAAGGACCCGAAGTATCAGGCGCTACGCAAGGTCGAGGAGGAGATCGAAGCGATCGAGAAGAAGGAGGAAACGACCGAAGCCGAGGACGCGCGCATCGAGGCCTTGCGGGAGCAGAAGGAAAAAATGGAGGCCGAGAACGACACCGACCTCGGGGATGCGAAGACCCTCAGCGAGATGGAAGCGCAGGTCCGCAAGGTCCCGGCGATGGCCCGCGCACTGGCAAGCGCCGGTCTGGCCCCGCGGGAGTACTCGAAAATCATGATGGCGATGGTCCCTGCGGCGATGGCGGCCGGCATGAAGAAGTCCGGCCTGCTGAAGACGCTGCCAAAGGAATTCAACGCCGAGAACGTCAAGTTCATCGAGGATCACGAGGCCGAGCTCACCGCGATGCAAAAAGGGTGGCAGGCCATGGGCGGGAAGAAGGGGCAGTGAGCGGCTCGGTTTGATGAAACGGGGGGACGCCTGCTATCATCTGGTGTTCCGGTGGCTCGTCCGGCGCACACCTGCACCTGCAGCCGTGTCCCCATCGTCCAGAGGCCCAGGACGTGGCCCTTTCAAGGCTAAAACGCGGGTTCGAATCCCGCTGGGGACGCCAACCCTAACGCGTCACTTCGGTAGACGCGCTCCAGCAGTCGCCCGTAGTCGCCATCGCCCGTGTCCTCCGGGCCAATGTCCTCGGTCCCCGTCAGGTCGTTCGGGTCGAGGTTCTTGGGCCGCTCGACAGCAATCCCGGTGAACAGCTTGTCAAACCGTGTCGGCCCCTCGGAAGTCGTCACCGTCGATCTCGCCGCTGATCTCGTTGCACCGTGGGGTGAAGGTGATCCGGCCAATCAGGATGCGCTGGAGCACGCTACGACCCTGAATGTTCGACGAGCGCAGCAATCGTCGCCATTCGGCCAGCCGGTTCTCAATGACCTCGGAAGCCAGCCGTGGGACTGGCTGCAGGTTCCGCAGCTCCTCATCGATAGCCGTCTGCCGATCTTCCAGCTCTCGGAGCCGTTTAAGCAGCGTCCCAAAGCCGTCGGCCTCGATGGCTGCCGTGATGTTGGCAATCCGTTTCTCCACGTCCTTGCGTTCGCGCTCCAGCGCCTGCTTCTGCTCCTGCACCTCGTCGCGCTCGGTCAGGCGAATCACCTGCTCGATGGCCTCGGGCGTCAGGGCATGCTGTTCGATCGTCTGCAGGACGGCTTCGTTGATTTCCGTAACCGGCATGCGGAGCGCATTCGCGCACGCCCCATTCAGCCGACGTCTGGCGCACAAATACTCAGGCACCCGGCCGCGCTTCCGTGGTCGCATCTTCGCCGACGAACGCGTGCGAGTCTATGCCTGACCATCGCACCGGCTGACGATCTCGGAACAGCAGTTCAAAGGACAGATCATGACTAAGGCCACTGAAATCAGCTGGCCGGAATCTCCGTGGAATGAACCTGCGCGGCTTTCGTGGGGGAGTTGGCAGGCGGACCTACGTCGAGCACTCGCCCGAGATGGTCAGTCACCGACCGCCCACCCGGACGGGACGCGACGCGACTGAGTTCCTGGCGTCATGCTATCGTCGTCCGAAAGCATGGCGACGACGATGAATCCCACCGTATACGTCGAGACGAGCGTCGTCAGCTACTTGAGTGCTCGCGCCAGTCGCGACATTGTCGTCGCTGCTCACCAGCAACTGACCAGACGATGGTGGAAGGGACGGAGCGGCTATCGGTTGTTCGTCTCGCAGATCGTTCGGGACGAGGCAGCTCTCGGAGATCCCAGCGCACGTGCTCGCCGGCTGAAGGCGCTTCGAGGAATTCCAGCCTTGTCAGTTACCGACCAGGCCACCAGACTTGCCGAGGAACTCGTGCGGCGCGGGGCGCTCCCGAGAAAAGCCACCGTCGATGCGTTTCATATCGGCATTTCAGCCGCTCACCAGATTGAGTACCTCTTGACGTGGAACTGCAAGCACATCGCAAACGCGGCGATGCGTGGTACGATCGAAGCCATATGCCGCTCCGAGGGTCTCACGCCGCCGATCATCTGTACGCCTGAGGAGCTGCCTGCCGGGAGTCCACAATGAAACGACGCGACCCCATCATCGACGAGCTGCACCAGGTTCGAGAGGACATCGGCAAGGCGCACGACTTCGATGTCCGCCGAATCGCGGCGACGATCCGTCAGCACGAAGACCAGAACCCCGAGGGCGTCGTCCGAGAATCGCCAAAGCGGGCGCCACGCCAGAAGAAAGCCTCATAGCCAGTTAGGCGGCACGCCTAAGCTGATCGATGGCTCGAAGCCAGGGCACGAGGTGTTCCAACTGGCAGGCATTGGTGACGCCAACACCTTTCTCGTAAAACCGGTCGAGTAGCCGTCCGCAGTCGCCGTCGCCCGGTGTCCTCGGCGCCGATGGGCTCGCCGCCCTTTACTCCCCGCCCGTCCCGATGGGCGGCGACCAGCCGCACAATGCGCTTGGGGATGTCCTTCTGCTCTCGGTCGAGCCGTTGCTGCAGATCCGCCGTTGGCAGGAGGCGGCTTCGGTCGGATCAATGACGCGCTCGACGTGCCATCGGAGCGGGCGGCGGTGGGCATCGACGCCGTGAAGACCTTCTGATTCTCCGCCACGCCATCCTGATCCGTTGATTTGCGCGCGTCGATGGCGGCAATCATCGGCCAGTGCTAACGCGGGGCCGCCCCCCCTTCCGGCC
>JANMSA010000184.1:0-3429 GCA_031388865.1 Acidobacteriota bacterium
AAACACCGCTGGACATCGAACCCGACGCGCTGGCGAGGTCGAGGTAAAACCAACTTTCCGAAAAAATCCGGATACTCCTCCGGTTCGTCGCTCATGGTGTTCGGCCGCCCAACGGAGGGTCGCTCAACCGCGCGACCCGCACGGGAGATCGTACAACAACTGAAAGTATGACGATGCGGGTCGCGTCGGCTGCAGCGACGGTTAGACCGCGGTTCACGAAAAGTCTTCGACATAAGCAGCGTCGCCTTTCGGAACGTATCGCGGCCTCTCCCCTTCGCCCGAGACTCGCAGGACCGGCGTTGTAAGCGGCGAGAGTCAGCGCTATGTCGCCTCTGAAACAACTGCAACCGCTACGCCGTTACAGCAGTCAGACAGGAACGCCGATCCGGCGCAGCAGGTGCGCGAAGCGGGGATCCGACCGATAGGCGGCGAACCGCTCGTCCCATTTCACGTGGACGAGCCAGCTGGAGCGCTCCAGATAGGCCTTCTCCAGCCATTCAAAGACCCTTTCAGTGTCTCCGAGGCCGGCATGGACGACGGCGAAATCATATGCCGGGATGTAGCGGTCCTGGCTGCGCTTCGTCAGAGTGTCCAAAACCTCCTCGGCCTCACGCTTCTGTCCGGCGGATGCATAGGCATAACCGAGCGCAGCCAACACTGGGGGAGCGCCTTTCGACAACTCCACCGCCTGCTGAAAAGACGCAATCGCCTCGGGCAACCGTTTCTGCTGATAGTAAGCGCGACCGAGATAGTAGTGGCCGGCAAACTGAGACGGGTCCATCTCAACAGCCTGCTGCGATCGCGCGACCGCCTGCTCGAAGCGACGAGCGTAGAGACAGTGCCACCCGACGCACGAGGCCAACATGACATTGAACGGATCGAGCTCGGCGGCACGTTCGCTCTCCCCTACCGACTCCTCGATGCGATCCAGCGTCAGCAGCAGATGGGCGTACCAGTGGTGTCCGGAGCCGGTGCTGGGATTGATCTCGATGGCGCGTTTGAACTCCCGTTCCGCTCCATCCCAATCCCACTCGTGGTGAAGCTTTGTCATCGCGAGCACTGTGTGGGCGATCGACATGTGCTGAGGATCGTTCTGCTCCAGTTGTAGCGTCTTCAGCGCCAGCTCTTTCGCTTTCGGATAAAACTGCATCGGCGGAGTTGTCTGCGTGAACATGCCCTGACTTACGAAGTTCATCGCCAGCATCGCGTACGGGGGAGCGTAAGTGGAATCAACGGCGATGGCTTTCTCGAACATCTCCCTGGATTTGGCCGGCTGCGGCGGCCGCACACTCTGGTAGTACCTGCCCTGGAGATGAAGATCGCGAGCCTGCAAGCGGCGCTCATTCGGAGCGCTGACGACCAGACGCTGCTTTTCCAGCGTGGTGAGTTTCACTCCGAGCCGGTCGAAAATTGCGCGCGCGATCGTCACCGTAAGAGATATATCCGTAGATGGGCGATCGTACGTCTCACTCCACTCCTGCTGTCCGGTCTCGCCGTCGAGAAGCCGGACCTCAACAAGCAGTCGATCCCCATTCCGCTGCACTGAACCGTTCACCACTTTGTTGACCGACAACCTGCGCGCTGCCTCGGCCGGCGGTGTACCCGGCTTGATCGCGAACGAGGAACCCGGGTTCGTAACACGCAGCGCCGACGACTTGAAAAGCTGTTGAAGGATATCGAGGCTTACCGCGTAGGCAGCTGGATCGTCGTCGGGATTGCCCGACGCGTTCTCCAACAGGAGAACGGCGATGGAGTGTTGCGGTCGCGGTGTGGTGACACTGCCGCGGTTGACGAGCGCGAGGGCGGCGACGATCACGATGCTCGCGGCGACGACGGCGCCGATCACGATCCGCCGACTGGTCCTTTCGCCGGTCCGGCTCGGTATCGCCAGGGGCGAGCCGGTCAGTCGCTTCAGATCGACCAGCAGTTCGTTCGCGCTCTGATAGCGGAGCGCCGGATCTTTATCCAGCGCCTTCAGAATGACCCGATCAAGCTCGCGCGAAATCTTGTTGTTCGTGGTGCTCGGTGGTGGCGGCGCTTCATTCAAGATGGCATGAATCAGAGGGCCCGGCGATGAAGCGTCGAAGGGTCGCTTGCCGGTGGCCAGCTCGTACAGAACGGCGCCGGCTGAGTAAATATCGGCGCGTTCATCGGCTGTCGCGCCATTGATCTGCTCCGGCGACATGTACGCCAACGTTCCGGCGGTGCGGTCCGCGTGAAGCAACGTCGGCGTCGACTCCGTGGTCCGCAACAGAAGAGCAAGACCGAAATCGAGAATCTTCACGCGGCCATCGGGTGTAATCGCGAGGTTCGCCGGCTTCAAATCGCGATGCAGGACTCCGTGCGAATGTGCGGCCGCGAGTCCCTCGGCGATCTGAACTCCGACGGCGATGACTTCGTGCTCACTCAGCGGGCCCGACGCAACACGAACGCTCAGTGGCGTCCCGCGGACCAGCTCCATGACCAGAAAATCAGTGCCGTTATCGGTGTCATAGTCATGGATGGTGGCGATGTTCGGATGGTTGAAACGGGACAGCGCGAGCGCTTCCTGGCGGAAGCGTTTTCGCGCGATAGGATCTCCGCTCTGGCCGGTCGGGAGGACCTTCAGCGCGACGTCGCGTTGCAGACGCGTATCGTGGGCCCTGTAAACCTCTCCCATACCACCCGCGCCCAGCTGCTCCTGCAGCCGGTAATGTCCGACGGTCTGACCAATCATCTTGTTCTCCGAGTAGGGAATCTTATACCCGGCAGGTCAATCGGACGCGTCAAGTGCGCTCAGAAGGGCCAGCCTTCCGCGGCGGACGAGGTGGCGTTCTCGCGGCCGGCCGCGGCCGCCGCAGCGACAAGTCAGCTACTGAACTGGCTCAACCTCATCCGGATCGGAGGAGCTGTTACTTGGAAGCCGGCGCGTTCAATGCGGCGTGATGAGGGTTACGTGCTGTGTCTGGCTGGTGACAGACACACGAGGAACCTGCGCGAATAGCCTGTTGGACGATGTCGCGAAGGTTAGCTGCAGTTTTCCGGACCTACGATCTCTCGAGCTCGGAGAAAGGAATTTCGGCACGTAGAGCCTCGTGAAAAACACTCGGGTACGCGTGGTTCGAACGGTGGTGGTTGTGGCAGACCGGTCACCTTAACAGGCCTCAGCGGTCTAACGCATATTGAAAACCCGCTCCTTCCTATACCTTTGGAATCGCCAAACGCCAGAGGAAACAGGAAAGGAGCGGCTGCCATGAAAGAACAGGCAATTCAGTATCTCGCGTTGGATGTGCATCAGGCAACTTGTGTTGCGACGGTTCGGGATCGGGGAGGAGTGATCGTCATGCGGGCCACGGTGGCGACCGAGGCCAGGGCGATTCTGCAGCTTGTGAAGAGCGCCGGCCCGCGGGTACATGTGGCCTTCGAGGAGGGAACCCAGGCGCAGTGGCT
>JANMSA010000191.1:0-2466 GCA_031388865.1 Acidobacteriota bacterium
CACGCCGATCGGTTCGCCGTCATCGATCACTGGCGAGAGCACGACGCGACCCGTCGGGTCGATGCGCACGACGCGGCCGGCGTCAGGGTCGGTGACGACGATCGCGTCGCCGTCCCACGCCACGCCGTACGGGCGCGCGAAGAGCGGCTCGTCACTCCGGCCGGTGACGCGCCGCAGCAGCCGCGACATGCCAGTCTTCCCCGGCACATCAATCACGCGCTCGAGCGTCAGCGTCGTGCGCGGCGGAGTTGCCTGGTCCGCGCGAATTGCCGCGGGGATGGCGCATGCCAGCGCAAGAAGCGCGACCGCAATCGGGGCGCGGGTCATCGAATCACTCCCCGGCGCTGCGGCGCCGTCACGATCGGAAGCCAGCTCTGGAATGAGCGATCGATCGAAAGAGTGAACCCGGTGTCGGTGCGCCCACCGGCGCCCTCCACCATCTGGGTGGCCTCGAACATGTGCGCACGGAGGACGAGCAGGCCGAGCTGGAAGGCGGCTCCGCCTTCCCATCGAGTGCCGTTGATGTCGGGTGCCACGGCGAGCACGCGCGTATCTGTGCGGTACGAGCCCTCCAGTTGCAGGAAGTACCAGGGACGGTACGATGCGCCGCCAGCAATGTAATTCACCTTCTCTGACAACGTGGTCTTGAGAGTGGTCGCACCCACGCCTGCCTGCGCGTTTAAGCGCGAACCATTCACCTGGAGTGAACCGTTCAGGACTGTCGACGAGAACGGGTTCACGAGCGCCCCACCCGACGACTGTCGTGTTTCCCACTGACCCCAGAGGCTCGTGCCGAACTGACCCCTCTGCCGCGACAGGGTCATGCGCGCGTTGACGCGGTCCTCGGTGCCGGTGCCGGAGATGCCACCGCTTCCGGGAATGCCTTCGATGACTTCGCCGCTCGATCGGAACTGATTGTTGCTGGCGGAAACTTCGAAGAGCTTTGCCAGCCCCGACGCGCCATGCGTGAGCGAGAACCCGGCGCCGGTCGACAGGCCGGACGAGCTGGGCGTGAGCGATTCGTCACTCGACCTCAGACTCAGGTAAGCCACGGTTCCGTTGGTCGCGATCGCCACTGGTCCGACCGCGCCCGACCACGCTGCAGAGACCCCCGCTTGCGGAACTTGAGTTCGGAGGTTGCCGGCGACCTGCGTCCCGAACCCCGCGAACGGTGTCACGGAAACCCGCGGTCCGAGCGGCTGATTCAGCCTGGCCAGCACGAGGTGACTCTGAGATTCGTACCCGCCCCCGTCCGAGAAGCCGCTGGCCTGGCTGATCACGAAGCTTCGCCCCCCCTTCCCGGGCATGACGAACTGATTCTGCAACTGGCCGATGTCGGTGGAGTAGTTCGCCGCACCGCGGTACTGCAGGTCGCGACGCAGCATCGTGGCCGAAAGATTCCAGTCCCACGCTCTCGTGAGCGGCCCAAATTCGGTGAGCGAGAGGGTCATGTCTTCGAGGTTGTAGTCGAGAGATCCGTAGTCCCAGGTACCGTAGTCGAAGCGGGCGCGATGCTTGAACCGCCTCCCTCCGCTCCAGTCCGCAAAGGCGCGCGAAGTGGTGTTGATAGCAGCCGAATCGCCCTGGAACCTGGTTGCTGTGTTGTCGGCTCCGAGGAGAAGACCCGCCAGCGGTCCGGATCGCAGTCGCAACCGTGCCCCCCGTGTATCCGAAGCGACCGGCTGGTTCACGAGGTTGATCGGATCGTCAGCCGTGACTCCTTGATAGTCATACTGAGAACGAGCGATCCAGACTTCAGTCGGAAAGGAAGAGAGAGAAAGGAGCCGCAGCCGCCCGTTGTAGCCGGTTCTCATCTGATCGAGCTCGAGATCGCCAGAATTCCGGATCGTCAGCAGATCGAGCCCGAGATCGAATTCCGCAATCGGCGGTGCTACGACATAACCGCTTAGGCCCGTGAAGAAGCGCAGGCTCTGAACTTCGCGCGTGGATACGCGGTTCGCGCCAATCGTCGCTTTAGTCTGCGTGGCGTCGCCACCGAGGGTCGCCCACCATGACCACTGCCCGTACTGCTGCGCACTCGCGCCACTCGCCGTCAGGCAGAACGCGAGCGCGAGGATCGGGCGGATCTGGAGTGAACGGCCCATCGTCGTCAGCGAAGCGAAGGATCGAGAATCGTCACCGGGTATCTGTTCCGCAGCGATGCGAACCATGAGGCTTCTGTCGCCTCGAGCTTCTGCTTGCCGAGATCCTTGCGGATCTGGGGCGCGGCCTCGTCGAATGTGAGCTGTCGTGCCGGACGGCGCTCGACCACCCGGACCACATGCCATCCCTCTTTGGACTGAATCGCCGCAGGGACGCTGCCCAGCTCGATCGCGAAGACCACCGCATCGACCTCGGGGACGAGACGCCCGCGGTGAACCCAGCCGAGCTCACCCCCTTTGACGCGGTAATCGTCAGCCGAGAACTCGGCAGCCAGCTTCGCGAAGTCCTCTCCCTTCCGTACAC
>JANMSA010000196.1:0-15421 GCA_031388865.1 Acidobacteriota bacterium
GCCGTGAGGCTCCCCCCTATCCCGATCCGAAGGCGGATGAGGGGGATCCCTTGCGGCAGGGTCATTTGGTTGGCGGCTAATCCAGCGCCGAGACGTGGAGAGTCCGCCAGCTCTCGATCATCTGGCGCGAGAGTGAGATCGGACCCGACAGCGTCACGTGGTCGAGCTCTTCCCGCGCGAACCATCTCGCTTCGAGGAGCTCCGTTTCGTCGATGGTGATCGTGTCACTCACCGTCTCGATCGTGAAGCCGACCATCAGCGAGGCGGGGAGGGGCCAGGACTGGGAGCCGAAGTAGCGGATCTCGCCGGCAGTGAGTCCCGTTTCCTCCCCTAACTCTCGCCGCACCGCGGCTTCCAGCGTTTCGCCGGGCTCGACGAAGCCTGCCAGGGTCGACCAGAAAGCGCTCCCGCGGCCGCGGTGCTGGGCGAGAAGCAGGCGACCCCGATGCGTCACGAGCATCATCACCACCGGGTCCGTCCGCGGATGGACCTCGATTCCGCAATGCGGGCATGCTCGCACGTGGCCGCTCTGCCGTGCCTCGAGAGCCGTTCCGCACGCCGGACAGAAGCGTGCGCGCTGTGTCCAGTGAAGCATCCCCTGCGCATAGGCGAGCAGCGCGACCTCGTCCGGGGCAAGCACGGCGGCCGCGGCGCGGAAGTCCAGCGCCGTCTCCTCATTCAGGAACAGCGGCCTGCCATCGAAGCGGCCCAGAAAGATCTCGCCGTGACCGGGAACGACGACGAGCCGCGACCCGTCGAACCCGGTGAGCGTCCACGCGTTCTCGTGCGGCACAGTGCTTCGCTCGAGTGCGCAGCGGTCGAACCGGGGTGGGGGCGGAATCATCGGACGCAAGGTCTCCTCACGACTCCGCTGAAAACGGTCCCGGCAGGACGCGCATTTCGCGTAGAGTCATTTCGCACAATGGAGACGAAACTCGTGAAACCTCTCATTGGAATCGGGTCGGACGTTCAAACGCCGCGAGGTGAGCGCGAACGGGCGTTTGCCTATCTCACGTACACCGAAGCGGTGCGCCGTGCGGGTGCGATTCCCGTTCTCGTGCCGCCGCAGCCGGAGAACGCGGCCGACCTCCTCGAAGCGCTGGACGGACTGCTGCTCGCTGGCGGCGACGACTGCGATCCCGCCGCGTACGGCCAGGAGAGGCACCCGACGGTAGAGCCGATGGACCCCCGCCGTCAGGCCAACGATCTGGCACTCGCCCACGCCGCCCGCGCGAAAGGTGTCCCCACCTTCGGAATCTGCCTGGGCCTGCAGGTCATGAACATCGATGCCGGCGGCACTCTCATCCAGGACATCGAGTCTCAGCACGACACGGAGATCGTGCATGCCAGCCTCCCCGAAGATCGTGTGCGGCACGAAGTGATCGTCCAGCAGGGGACGCAGCTCGCGAACCATGTCCCCTCGTCGGAGCTGAACGTGAATTCGTCTCATCACCAGGCCATCGGCGAGGTCGGCCAGGGGCTGCGTGTGACCGCGCACGCTCCCGACGGCATCGTGGAAGGACTGGAGGACCCTCACCATCCTTTCTACCTCGGAGTGCAGTGGCATCCCGAGGACATGGTGGGAGAGGGGAGCGCGACCACCCTGTTCGCCGCGTTCATCGAGGCAGCACGCCAGCACGCCCTGCGGAAACGTCCGTCGGCGGAATTGTCACCCGTCGGTGCAAACGGTTCGGAATAGGGGGTTTCCCGCCCCCGTTTCGAGCGGCTTGGAGGCCTTCTTGACCCGACGACTCGTATTCGCAGCAGCGCTTGCGCTTGCACTCGCTCCTCAGACATTTGCCGGGGGGACGTGGCTCAAGTCTGTCAGCGCCGCACAGAAGGTCGCCAGGGAAAAGAATCAGCTCATCCTCGTGGACATGTTCGCGGAATGGTGTGGCTGGTGCCATCGCTTCGAGCGGGAAGTCTTTCCGTCCGAGGCTTTCCAGAAGGCGACGGGTGACGTGGTGCTGCTCCGTCTCAATACGGAGGACAAGGGCGAAGGAACGCAGCTCGCGCGCAAGCACCAGGTCACCTCCCTGCCGACATTCCTGCTCCTCACGCCCGACCTCTCCGTGGCTGGCGTGATGCGCGGGTACGCTCCCGCGCCCCAGTTCGTGCAGATGCTCACGGACACCCGTACGCAATACGCCTCGTTCCTCAAGCGCGAGAAGAATGAGCCGAACATGACCAGGGATTACCCGGGGCGTCTCTCGCTGGCCAAGGAGTATCTGACGCGCAGCGCGTACACCAAAGCCGAGGTGCGTTTCCGGAAACTCACGACGGAGAAGGGCGTGCCCGGCTCCATCCGCGACGAGGCTTTTTATCAGCTGGCCGTCGCGTTCACGATGCAGAACAAGTTCGACGACGCGCAGAAGACGATTCGCGCGTTGACCGCAGTCAGCAATCGTGGCACCTATGTGGAGCAGTCGCATCTCCTGATGGGACAGATCTACATGCAGCAGGGCAATCTCGCCGCCGCCGCGAACGAGCTGAAGAACTTCAAGAAGGCGTACCCGAACTCCATGCTCATGCACACCGTGAATCAGGTGCTCCCGGATCTCGAGCGGCGTCTCGCGGGGAACTGAGTTGAGAACGTTTTCTTCGGTCCTTCTTCTCCTCGTTCTCATCGCCACTCCTTCCTTCGCGCAGATCGGTCTGGACGGCCCGGACTCCGCGGCGAAAGCCACGATCGAGGGTTCGCTGCACAAGCGGAGCGGCGACGAGGTGGAGGGGACGATCACCGCCCGGATCGCCAGCGGCTGGCATGTCAACTCCCACACACCCTCGGAGGAGTTTGCGATCCCGACGGTGCTGGAGCTCGATGCGGCTTCGGCGACACTGGCCGGCGAGCCGCAATACCCCTCGCACGCGATGAAGGCCTTCGGTTTCACGGGTGGCAAACAGCTCGCGGTGTATGAGGGCACCTTCCAGATCGCGTTCCGCGCCAGACTGAAGGCCGGTGCGACGAAGATCGTCGCCAGTCTGCGCTATCAGGCGTGCAGCGACACCGTGTGTCTGCCTCCGAGGACCGCCATCGCGGACATCGACATCAACGCACTCACGGCGGCTCCGGCTCCCGGGCAGCGTGCCAGTCCCGATGCAGCAGCGGGTGGCGCTTCGCCGGCGTTCACTCCACTGTCTGCTGCGCCGAAGGACGCGAAGAAGTCCTCGCTGTTCTCGACCGACGTCGGCGGAACGTTTGCGGCGCGTGGCCTTCCGCTCACGCTCCTGGCCATTTTCATTCTCGGCCTGGCCCTCAACCTCACTCCCTGTGTCTATCCGTTGATCCCGATCACGATCGGGTACTTCAGTCAGCAGAGCGGTTCGAGCACCGGCCGCCGTGCGGCGCTGTCGTCCCTGTACGTTCTCGGGATCGCCATCACGTACTCCATTCTGGGGGTGTTCTCTGCGCTTTCGGGACGGCTGTTCGGTGCGTGGCTGCAGCATCCGGGCGTGCTGTTCTTTTTCGCCGCGCTGATGCTGATCATGGCCTCCTCGATGTTCGGCCTGTTCGAGTTGCGCGTGCCGCAGTTCATTTCGAGCCGCTCCGGCGGACAGAGTGGCCTCGGTGGTGCTTTGACGATGGGTCTCGTGATCGGCATCGTCGCGGCGCCGTGCGTCGGGCCGTTCGTGATCTCGCTCATCGCGCTCGTGAGCAGCCTGCAGAGTCCTTTCCTCGGCTTCCTGATGTTCTTCGTGCTGGCCCTGGGCCTTGGCGTCCCGTATCTCTTTCTGGGCATCTTCTCGTCGTCCGCAACGGCGCTGCCGCGGTCAGGGATGTGGATGGTGCAGGTGAAGCGGGCCATGGGTTTCATCCTGATCGCCATGGCGTTCTACTTCCTCCGTCCTGTGATCGGCGAGCTCGCGTTCCAGTACGGTGTGGCGGCGAGCCTGCTGATCGGTGCGGCCTTTCTCTTCTTCTTCTCCCGTTCGCAGGGCGCGACGGTGTGGCGCATTTCGATCGCTGTGCTGCTGCTGATTGCCGGAGTGGCGTTCGCGATTCCGCGCAAGCACGCGGTGATGGTGAAGTGGGAAAAGTACGATGCGGGCAAGCTCGCCGCCGCGCGTGAGTCCGGCAAACCTGTGATCATCGACTTCTATGCCGACTGGTGCCTGCCGTGTAAGGAGCTGGACGCGAAGACGTTCAGCGATGCAGAGGTGGTGGATGAGCTCGATCGTTTCGTGCGCCTGAAAGCGGATTTGACGGTGTCGAATGACCAGCTGACCCGCCAGTACGGGATCATCGGCGTGCCCACGATCGCGTTCATGGATGCAAAGGGACAGGAAGTGAGAGATGCGCGCCTGACCGGCTATGAGCCGGCCGATGAGTTCCTTCAGCGCGTCAAAGGCGTTCGATGACCAAAGCACTTACCGGCAAGCAGCGTCAGTACCTCAAAGGCCTCGCCCATCCGCTCTCTCCGATCGTGAGAGTCGGCAAAGGGGGCATCACGGATGCGGTCATTGCCGAGTTGAAGAAGTCGCTGCATTCGCACGAGCTGATCAAGGTGCGTGTTGAGGTGGACGACAGCGCGGAGCGCCGCACGACCGCAGAGAAACTCGCCGCCGCCACGGACTCGCACCTGGCGGCCACGATCGGCAAGGTCGCCGTGCTCTACCGCGAGCGCGACGAAGATCCGGACATCGACCTGCCGGAGTAGAACGGCACCACTGGCTAGGAGTCCGCGCGGGAGAAAACGTTCATTGGGCGGAGAACGTGAGTTTGATGAAAAGTTCGTTGGCTGTCAGCACCTGAGACAAGCGGCCGATGAGCGATTTTCTGCCGCGCTGCCGGCGACACTACTTCTTCGGTGAGCCGTCGGACGTATTCACGTGACCCATGACCGCGGCTGCCGCCACGACGCGTGCTGGCGCTGGCGAAGGGGGCGGTTTGTTCGGGTCCGGGAGGCGGAACACCCAGGTCGCTTCGACGCGCTGGCCGGTCTTGACGTCCGTGCCCCAGACCAGAGCGCGGTGCGCTTTGGAGGTGAGTGCATGGATGCCGTCGCGGACGGCAATGCTGATCGCGCCGTTCTTGGCGTCATAAGAGTACGGCACCGCAGCGCCGAGGCTCAGCAGGGCCATGCCGACGGACTTCGGGTCGAGGTTCTGGAAGCCGGGGATCTTCGCGGAGATCGTGGCCACGCCGGAGTCGACGATGCCGGGTTTCGGAGTCATTTCCGCGAGTTGCAGCGGCGTCGCGCCGAGGTATTTGCGGAAGGCGGCGAAATCCATGCGGTCGTCGATGACGAAGCGTTTCATGCGCAGGGGATCGCTGCCTTTGCGCACGCGGCCGAAGTCGCAGGTCAGTGCGGCGGTATATCCGGCCAGGGCGGAAGCTGCCGCGACCCTGTCGTCGTAATCACCGTAGGGATAGGCGAGGAACTCGACCTTCTTGCCGGTTTCCTTTTCCAGGATGCGGCGGCTCTGGGCGAGCTCCTTCTGCAGCCACTGCGCGTACCCCTGCTCGCCAAGAGAGCGGTGTTTGCGGCGGGTGAGGAACGGGTGGGTGAGGGAGTGGCTTTGGATGTCGACGCCGGCGTCGCTCATCTCTTTGACCTGCTTCCACGACAAAGCGTTCGAAGTTTTCCCGATGATGTTCGGATAAATGAATACCGTGAACGGAAATTTGCGTTTCTGCAGCTCCGGATACGCCTCGGTGTAGGTGCTGCTCCACCCGTCATCGATGGTGATGACCACCGCGTTCTTCGGAATGGAGGAGCGCTTGCCGCTGACGTACTCGTAAAGGTGGCGCAGGGGGATGACGTTGTACCCGGTCATCTCCAGGTAGCGCAGATGCTGGCGGAAGGTCTCGCGGTCGATCTGCATCCGCGGGGCGGCAGGAGCCTCGACGATGTGGTAGCAGAGCACCGTCGCGGTAGGCTGGCTGGGGTCGCCGGACTCGACACCGGCCTGAACAGGAGCATGACGCGGTGCAGCATTCGCAACGACGGTGAGGAGGGCGAGAATCGATGCCGTGAACGCGCGCCGCGCGGAGATCATGTTGCTCCCGTAAGATGCAGAGATGGTGGTCGAGTGATGCCGCTGTGCAACAATAATGCCCTGGGATGTGTGGTTGAAGACGGATGGTGATGCGCGCAACATGTTCGTGTGATGCGACCTTCGGGCATTGTACGCGCGAAACGCGGGAATCCAGAGCGCGGATTGACGGTTCCTCGCGCCTGAACTAGAGTCGCCCTCGCCTCGGAGGCATTTCCCTGCATGGATCGTCAACATCGGCATGACCTGAAGCACGACAAATTCGTCGACGAGATCGGCGCGTTGTCGCTGCGCGCTCGCGCGAATCAGCGCGGACTGCTGGCCATTGCGGCCGCCCTCGTCGGCGTCGCGATCATCGCGTTCGGCATTTATTTCTACCGCAGCAACCGCGAGGAAAAAGCGCAGCAGGCGCTGGCCGTCGCCATCGAGACCGCGGATGCCTCGGTCGGAGAAACGCAGCCACAGGGCGCAACGGGTCCGCACTTCAAGACCGAAGCGGAACGAGCGAAAGCCGGGGAGAAGCTGTTCAAGGACGTCCAGGCGAAGTTCGGCAGCTCGGACGCCGCGGACGTTGCAGGTCTTTATCTCGCGCAGATGGCGATGGGCAGAGGCGACGTCAAGACGGCCCGGCAGCTCCTGGAGAAGTTCGTGAGCGATCACGACGAGAACATTCTGGCCAGATCAGCGCGGTACAGCCTCTATCAGCTGCGCATCGAGAACGGCGAAGCTGCTCAGGTCGCGACCGAGGTCGAGGCCGAGCTCAAGGAAAGCGAGCCGGTCCTTCCGAGTGATTCGCTGCTGCTCCTTCTCGCCCAGTCGTACGAGACGCAGGGGAACAGCGCGAAATCGAAGGAAGCCTATCGTCGGATCACGACCGAGTTTCCCGAGTCCCCGTACGTCGTCGACGCGGCCCGCCGCGCCGGACAGGCCTGAGCTTCTCGAGCTCGCAGCTCGCAGCTCGCAGCTCTCAGGAGAGAGGCCGAGGGATAAGCCCGCGCGTCTCACGGCCCGATCTCCGTCCCGCCCTCGCGGGCCGCGAACCGCTATCATCGTTCTCCTGAGAGCTGAGAGCTGCGAGCTGAGAGCTGAGAGCTGAGAGCTGAGAGCTGCGAGCTGCGAGCTGAGAGCTGAGAGCTGCGAGCTGCGAGCTGACGAGACCCATGACGCTGCTCCTCTCCATCATTCTCGCCGCGTGGCTCCTCGTTCTTGCGGGGACCATCGTCAACCTGGCTCTGGTGCCGCGTCTGAGTGCGGGGCCGCCGCCTGAGCGCATCCCGCGCGTCTCCGTGATCATCCCGGCGCGTGACGAAGAGCGGACGATCGAGCTCACGGTGCGAGCCATGCTCGCGCAGTCGTATCCCGACCTCGAGATCATCGTCGTCAACGACCGCTCCTCCGACGCCACGGGAGCCATCCTGGAGCGGCTGCGCAGTGTGCGGCTGACCGTCATCGAGGGGGAAGAGCCGCCGCCGGGCTGGCTCGGGAAGCCCTGGGCACTCCACCAGGGGAGCGGCCGCGCGACCGGCGAGCTGCTGTTGTTCGTCGACGCCGACGTGATCTACGAGCCGGAGGCGATTCTCGCGGCGGTCGCGTACATGGCACCCCGCGCCACCGCCCTGCTGTCGCTCTTTCCGCGCATGGTCATGCAGGGATTCTGGGAGCATGTGGTGATGCCGATTCTGGCGGTGGTCGTGTTCTCGTTCCTCCCTCTCTGGGCCGTGAACCGCAGCCGTTTTTCTCTCTTGGCTGTCGGGGGAGGACCCGGCAATCTGGTGCTCCGTACGGACTACATGGCAGTGGGCGGCCATGGGGCGCTGAAGGATGCAGTTGTCGACGATGTCGCTCTCGCGCGCCTGCTGCGCCGTCGCGGCCGGCGGACCGAAGTCGTACGTGCCGAAGAATACGTGTCGGTTCGGATGTACGAGGGCCTGCACGAGATCGTGAACGGTTTCTCGAAGAACTCATTCGCGGCGTTCAGCTACAACTACGTCTTCGCCATCGCCGCTTTCCTGCTTGCGCCGGTGTTTCACATCCTGCCGTTCGTGGCCGCGGCCACCGGAAACGCGATTGCCATCGCCACGGTCGCCGTGATCGCGCTCACGCGCGTGATCCTCTTCGTACCGCTGCGCTACCGGATCGCCAACGCCCTCTTCGGGCACCCGCTGATGATCGCCGCATGGTGCTGGATTCTTCTCCGCTCGGTCTGGCTCACGGGAATCCGCCGCCGGCTGCTCTGGCGGGGCCGGACTTATGACGCGCGCGGGACGCGGTTCGGGGCGGACTAGGCCGGCACGGCCGGCGCGTGCGGCCTTCGTACCTCGGTTTCGAGAGCCTTCTCCCCCGCAACGGGGGAGAAGGTGCCGAAGGCGGATGAGGAGGATCCCTTCGAGTGGGAACGGGAGTCCATCGAGCCCATCCTGACTCGAGGAAGAGGTGTCACACTCCCGAAACCATCGGAATGGGCGCGATTTACCGGGCCGGAGGGCTCGCGGAAATATGATAGATTTCCAGGGGTTGTACGGCTGCCTATGTCCAAACCTGCGGAACGATATGCTCAGCTCCTCGACGAGATCGTCGGGCCCTTCGACCTGAGCCACGACTTCGGCCGCAAGGGTGCGTACGAGGCGGCCATCGAGTATGCGCGGAAGCAGCTGATCGACGATCCGCACTGCGACGAGTTCCTCGCCGCCGCGGCCAAGCGTCTCGACTTCGCGCCGATCACTCGCGAGACGCTCGAGAGCCGCATCAAGCTCCCCAAGGATGCGTGGCTCGACCTCTGGATCTCCGATGAGGACGATGAGGTCGCGCTGACAGGAACGCGGGAAGGGATCCAGTACCTCATCGAGCTCCTCACGCAGCTCCGTGACGCCACCGATCCCGAGCAGCACATCCATCTCGACCGCGGTGCGCTCCCGATGACCGAGAACTCTGCCAACCTGGTTCTCTTCAAGGAAGACGAAAGCTGGTTCACGGGTGACAGTGCCGAGGGTGTGCAGGAGTATCCGCAGCGCGAGATCGAGCCGAAATCGATCTACGCGATCCAGTTCATCCACTTTCCGCCGGACGATCTTCCGATCAGCGCGCACAAGCTCTACCGCGTGTTGAAAGTCGAAGAAGACGATGGCCATGCCACGAACATCAAGGAGTTCGGCGAGGGGACGGAGAATCGCTACTACCGCTTCGCGTTCATCGCGGACAGCGACGACCGGTTCTCGTACACGTTCCACCTCGACGACCCGTCCGTGAACTTCTTCACGCATCGCGAGATCCTCTCGCTGGCGATGAAATCGGTCTGACGAACATGCCGGGACGCTGCGAAGAAATCCAGGGCGCCCCGGTTCGCGGCATTTCTTCAGTGCCTTTCCGCCGGCTGAATTTGCTCCTGGGGATCCTCCTCTTCCCGATCAGCGCTTTTGCGGGCAACGATCTGTTCCCGCTCTACCAGCAGTACCAGCAGGCCATCGCCGGCGGCGATGCTGCCGGCGCCCGGCGCTTTCTGTCCGAAGGGCGGGCGAAGCGCATTGCGGAGAAGAGTGACGCGGATGCGCTTGCGGACATGAACGTGCTCTCGCCGAAAGCGGAGCTCGTTGCGAAACAGGAAGTCATCGACGGCGAGGACGCGACGCTGGTCGTGAGCGCGAAGGTCGAAGAGAACGTCGCCACCGGCCGCATCGAGTTCGTCCGCGAGCACAATCGCTGGAAGATTCTCAGCGAGATGTGGGAGATGGGCGGCGATGAGGATGCGCCGACCAGCGTCCGCCAGCCACAGAACGATGAGCAGCGCAACGCTCTGCGCAAACTGCGCGAACTGGGCTTTCCTCAGCCGACCGCCGACTTTCTGGTGATGAGCGCCGTCGATGGCAATCTCGAAGCCGTGAAGCTCTTCGTCGCTGCCGGCTACTCTCCGGATACGACGGAGGGCGGTGCTCCCGCGATCGTCCGCGCCGCGATGTTCGGACATCCCGAGGTCGTCATGTACCTCATCGAGGCGGGCGCCGACGTCAATGCGGTCGATGACGTCAACACCACTGCGCTGATGCGCCTCGCGGAAAAATGCGAGGCGACCAACACGGTGCGCGCGCTGCTGCGCGCCGGTGCAAAGACGAACATCAAGTCCGCCGGCGGCGCGACGGCCGCGCAACTCGCGGAATGGTCCTCCTGCACCGAGAACGCGAAAGCGATCGGCGCTCACCGGAACAAGTAACCGATCGCGGTTGTCCGTTTCTCGCGGTTCTCGGTTATCGGTTTCCTGCGCTTCGCGGTTGTCGGTTGTCGGTTTTCCACCCGCCCGCACACCCGTTGCTCATTCAGGTTGCGCGGAGTCGTGGAGCAACTTCCGCCCACTGCCAACCCCTCCGCGGCCGCAGGCAGTGTGACGCATGGCGCTCATCCATCGTTTAGCATTGCGTCGTGCGTTTGCCTTTTGATCCTCCTCTTGCGCCGATGTTGTCGCGTGCTGCGAATGGGTTGCCGGACGGCGACGGGTGGCTGTTCGAGCCGAAATGGGACGGCTTTCGGGCGGTGGTCTTTCGCGACGGCGACGAGATCGTTCTGCAGAGCCGCGACGAGAAGCCACTCAATCGCTACTTTCCGGAGCTCGTCGCGCCGCTCGCCGCGGCTCTTCCGGACCGTTGTGTGCTCGATGGCGAGATCGTCATCGTGGGGGCCGCCGGTCTGGACTTCGAGGCGCTGCTGTTGCGCATCCATCCTGCTGCGTCGCGTGTGAAACTGCTTGCCGCGGAAACGCCGGCTTCGTTTGTCGCCTGGGACCTGCTCGCCCTCGGAGATGAGGACCTGCGCACGCTGCCGCTACGGGCGCGGCGCGAACGGCTCGAGCAGGCGCTGGCGGCGGCCGTTCCACCCGTGCATGTCTCGCCGGCGACGCACGATCGCGCGGTCGCGGAGGACTGGTTCCGTCGCTTCGAGGGCGCAGGGCTGGACGGCGTCATGGCCAAGCGACTCGACTCCCCGTACAGCGCCGGCGAGCGGACGATGATCAAGGTGAAGCACTCTCGCACCGCCGATTGCGTGGTGGCGGGCTTCCGCTGGCACAAGAATGGGCCTGGGACGATGGTTGGATCTTTACTCCTCGGACTCTACGATTCCAAAGGCGAGCTGCACCACGTCGGGGTCACCGCCGCATTCACGAATGCTATTCGCAAGCAGCTGGTGGAAGAGCTGGCGCCGCTGCGCGAGAACGCGCTGAAGAATCATCCCTGGCGTCACTGGGCGGAGGCGCAGGAAGAGGCCAGCGCGAAAGGACAGCGCCTGCCGGGAGCGGCCAGTCGCTGGAATCGCGGCAAAGATCTCAGCTGGGAACCGCTGCGGCCTGAGCGTGTCTGCGAGGTCGCGTACGACCACATGCAGGGAACACGATTCCGTCACGGCGCGCAGTTCAGGCGGTGGCGGCCCGACAAACCTGCAGAGGACTGCCGTTACGATCAGCTGGAGGTGACGCCCGCCTACGAGCTGGAACGCGTCTTTGGTGCGCGCGATGCTCGGGGAGACGATCCTCCGCGCCCCGGGTCGTAGTCAGGATCGGGAGTCTCTTCGACGGGACGCTGCTCCTCCGGTATGTGACGAAGGTTGACGCGGATCCGCGTCCACATGCTGGAGCGCCCACGCATCGAATCGACGAGGACGTCTTCGACCTCGAGCAGCGCAGCGGCCTCTGGATGACGTGCCTTCCATCGGTCGAGACCTGCGAGGGCGTGGTCCTTGTGCTCTGCTTTGGCCACTGTGATCAGCGGCTGCGTCGATTGACGGCGACCCGTCCCTGCGGGCTTCGCACTCGTGCTCCTGCGCTTCGAAGGCGCGACCCTGGGTGGCTCGCCGCTCTGCTTTTTGTAGTTCGGCGGCCATGGAGCGTCGCCGAGTCCCGCCGCTTCCTGCGCCGCGGAGAGCGCGAGCAACGACTGGAGCGATCCGGCGGCGTCATCCATGCCCGCCGATGCATCACCTTGCTGCGCGAAGCGGGCCGGTGCGGTCACGAGAGTGAACTGCGCCGGATCGCAGTCCGCAACTTCGTCCCATCGCAGCGGCATCGAGACGCGCGCGTCCGGCGTCGGTCGCACCGACCAGGCTGAAGCCACGGTGCGGTCCTTCGCGTTCTGGTTGTAGTCGAGGAACACGCCGTGGCGCTCCTCCTTCCACCACTTGCTGGTCGCGATTGAGGGGGCGCGGCGCTCTACCTCGCGCGCGATCGCGAGCGCGGCCCTTCGGACCTGATCGAAGCACCAGTGGCGTTCGATGCGCACGTTGACGTGGATGCCGCGCGACCCGGATGTCTTCGGCCACCCTTGCAGGCCGTGCTCGCGCAGGACCTCGCCGGAGAGGAGCGCCACGCGGCGCACGTCTTCGAAGCTCACACCCGGTCCGGGGTCGAGATCCACGCGCAGCTCGTCGGGATGATCGAGGTCGTCCGCGCGGACCGGGTGCGGATTCAGATCGATGCATCCGAGGTTCACGATCCAGAGCAGTTGCGCGGCATCGCGGATGACGATCTCGCGCGCGGTATTGCCGGAAGGGAAGCGCAGCTCGACCGTTTCGATCCAATCGGGGTGATTCTCCGGAGCGCGCTTCTGGAAGAACGGCTCGCCTGCCGCGCCATTCACATAGCGCTTCAGCACGATCGGCCGCGATGCGATTCCCCGCAGCGCTCCCTCAGCGACGGCTGCGTAGTATTTTGCGAGATCGAGCTTCGTATATCCCGTCTCCGGAAAGAAGATTTTATCCGGGTTGGTGATCACGACCTCGCGGCCGGCGGCTTCGAGAACGGTCTGGCTACTCTTCGTCACCTCTCCATTCTCGCTCTCAAAGCGGCGCAACGGTCGCGGAACGTTCCCGGCGCAGGGTCGCCACGACGAGGTGGATGTCGTCGTACGACACTGCATCGCCGACGACATCCTTGATCGGGCGCAGCCGGTCGATCCCCACCTGATCCGCTGCCTGACGGATCGCCTCCTCGGTCTCGGCGGGCATCCATACCCGCAGTGACGGTTGATACCGGCCGTCTTCGAGGATCTCGCTCAGATCGTTGACCACAGTCGAGCGTGCGCGGCCCGTCCGTTCCATGACTTCTTCGATCGGCGTGCCTTGCTGCAGAAGGCCGATCGATTCTGCCTTCGCTGCGGTCGTCCGCGACGTCCGCGGGCGATCGCGCGGCAGCCGCGGGCTGATCGATCTCACGTCCCGCTCGAGACCTCGCGCGGCGCTGTGAGCGTCGATCACCTCCATCAGCTCGTGCCCATGGTCGCGCAGCCTCACCTCTCCGATTCCGCTGATCGCCCCGAGGTGTTCGGGCGACGAGGGCCGCACGGCTGCGAGCTCGCGCAAGGTTCGGTCGCCGAGGATGACGAATGCCGCGACGCCGCGCGAGGCGGCGGCATCGCGTCGCCAGGTGCGCAGTGCTTCGAACAGCTCGCGGTCCACCCCCACCCATTCATCGATGCCGTCGCGAATGACGGCGTTGCTCGTCTGCAGCAGACGGACGCCCGCCTGGCCGCGAAGGATCGCCCGTGCGCCGGGACCGAGGCGGAGGATGGGGCGTGGGTGGCCCTGCTGGACGAGTGCGCCGGAGGCGACCAGTTGCGCGATCCAGCCGCGCAGCGTGTCTTTGTCGTGATCCGCGAGGAGGCCGAAGGTGGAAAGCGTTTCGTGCTGTCGCTCCAGGATTCGCGCCGTGCGCTCTCCGCGCAGGACGCCTGTCACGTGAGCGGCGCCGAACGATTCGCCGACGCGAACGACGCACGAGAGAATCTTCTGGGCGATGGTCGTCGCGTCCACCACGGATTCGAGCTCGCCCAGGCAGATGTCGCAGGCGTCGCATCCGTCGAGGGTCCACTCTCCGCCGAAATGTTCGACGAGCGCGCGGTGACGGCAGACGCCGGCCATGCAGAAGCGGTTGATCGCATCGAGCTGCCCCAGGGCCACCTCGAGCTGCGCGGGGTCGGATCCCTGCTCGAGGATGCGACTCCACGTCATCGCGTCCCCGGCGTCGTGCAGCAGGATGCACTCCGACGCCAGACCGTCGCGTCCAGCGCGTCCCGCCTCCTGCTGATAGTGCTCGATCGACTTCGGCATCCCCGCGTGGACGACGAAGCGCACGTTCGAGCGATCGATGCCCATCCCGAACGCGACCGTCGCGACCACGATGTCCACGCCCTCGGACGCGAACGCTTCCTGCGCCGCCCGCCGCTCGTCGGCGTTCATGCCGGCGTGGTAGCCGGTCGCACGATGCCCTCGCGAGGACAGCATGGCGGCGACAGCGTCGACGTCTTTGCGGCGGATGCAGTACACGATTCCGGCCTCGCCAGGATGCCGCCGGATGACCTCTTCGATCTGTCGCACCTCGTCCTGCCGCGGCACCACGCGGTAGCGCAGGTTCGGCCGGTCGAGGTCTCCGACCAGCACGAGCGGATCGCGCAGCCGAAGCTCGGAGCAGATGTCGGATCGCACCTGTTCCGTGGCGGTGGCCGTGTAGCCATGCAGAGATGCCTCGGGGAACTGCTCGCGGAGCTCGCGCAGCTGACGGTACTCGGGACGGAAATCGTGACCCCAGTGGCTGATGCAGTGCGCCTCGTCGATGGCGAACGAGCGGACGCGCACACGCCGGAGGAGAGCACGGAACGACGCGGTGGCCAGCCGCTCGGGTGAAACGAAAAGGAGACGTAGCGAACCGTCCAGCGTGCCCGCTTCGATGGCGCGTTGCTCGTCCGGAGCGGTGGTGCTGTTGAGCGCCGCCGCAGCGACGCCGCTGGACACAAGGGCATCCACCTGATCCTTCATCAGCGCGATCAGCGGCGAGACTACGACTGTGAGCCCATCCAGGAGCAGCGCCGGCGCCTGGAAGCAGAGCGACTTTCCTGCACCTGTGGGCACCACCAGCAGCGAGTCGCGTCCGGCCAGGACGGCATCGATGGCCTGCCGCTGCAGCGGTCGCAACGAGGAGAAACCCCACGTGCGCTCGATGATGTCGAGAACGGGATCGGCCACTGCAGCGACAGCAGTCATGAGGGGATCGTACCTCGGCTCGAAATCGCTCCACTCCACGTAGATGTGTGGAGCGGTGGGCTGTTCGCCCACCGCGCACCTCGTCAACAATGTCCCGAGTGCCTCGGTGGGCTGAGAGCCCACCGCTCCACAACGCGCACTGCTTCTTTGGTCGTTGCGACAGGAAGCATGTGCGATCATCAGCAACTCTCTCCATGATCACTGCCGGAAGTCGTCTCGGACCGTACGAAATCGTCGAGCCCATCGGGGCCGGCGGCATGGGCGAGGTCTTCAAGGCTCGCGACACGCGGCTGGAACGAAATGTCGCCATCAAAATCCTTCCGGCCCTGCTTGCGCAGGATGCTCAGTTCAAGCTGCGTCTGGAGCGCGAGGCAAAGACCATCTCGCAGCTCAACCATCCGAACATCTGCAC
>JANMSA010000201.1:0-18931 GCA_031388865.1 Acidobacteriota bacterium
CGGATAAAAGTTCCCGTCCTTCGCCTTGAGAGTGATGGCATCTCCGGCGTTGCCCGAAACCGGAAGGGCGAAGGAGCCGTCGGCGGCCACGGCCACCTGGAACACGTTCGCGGAGGTGGTGTTGGTCGCGTAAGCCGTCACGGGCGTGTCGAGATCGGTGATCGCACCGGCAGTGCCGACGACGGCCGCCCCGGTGGGAGTGCTCTGCAGCGACACGAGAGCCATGTTCACGACGGGCAGCCCCTGATTGTTGCCCACGACCGATGACCCTGCGTCCCTGTCGACCGGAGTGGTCACTTCGAGGAGATCGATGACGTCCAGGCGCGCGTTCCGCAGCTTGACCGAGTCGAACCGGTAGAGCCCGCGGATCGCCTGCCCGGCCTGCGCCACCAGAGCCTGTGCACTGACGTCGAGGCGGAGCTGCTTGTCGCTGTTGGTGACGATCGGCCAGCTCTTCGTCCGGTCGTATCCGACGACGACGCGGACGCCGCGGAGCTGGTCCGGTGCCTTGAACTGCGCGTTCGCGTCGGTCAGCGAATCGGTGGCTGTCGCCGTGACGGTCGCGTAGCCAACGCTGGTGAGCGGCGTCGGGTTCGTCCTTACGCGCGTGCCGTTGTCGACGATCAGATCGCCGTGAGTCTGCGTGCTGCTCTTTAGATAGACCGTGCCGGCCGCGCCCGTGGCGGCTGCATTGTTGGAGAGCCCGCCCATCGCCGTGATCCGGGTGCGATCGAGCGCCAGGGTCCCGTAGTAGACCGCGATCCGCCCTCCGCCGCCCGCCGTCCAGTGCTGCGGTGCCCCCTCAGCGCGGATCTCGCCGGCCCCGGAGAGTGTCTCGGCGTCGATGCGGACGCTTCCACCTGCTCCGGACCCGGTTGAATTCTGCGAACCGTTCGACAGCACCTTGCCTTCGAGCGCGAAGCTCTTCGCAGCGATGCGGGCGATGCCGCCGCCGGCATTGCAGCCGGTGCTGCACGTGGCTTGCGAGTAATAGCCGCCCGCTCCGCCCGGCTCATTCGGGTCGAAGACGGAGCCATACGTGGGTCCTGAATCGCCGTACGAGGTGTGCGTCCCGCCGCGGCCACCGTGACTTCCGCCCGCTCCGTTGTAGCTGCCGCCGGTGGTGGTGTTCGGGAACGTGCGGCCGAAGCCGGCCGTCGTCCCGGTCAAGCCGCGACCGGTGACGTCGATCGCGCTCGTGGCGTCGACCGACAGCGTCGCGTCGACCTTCACCGTGAGGCGGTTGATGACCGTATCAGTCGAGGGCGAATGCGTCAGTACCGCCCCGTTCTGGAGGGTCAGGTTCCTGGCGGAGACGATGCCGTTCGCTTCCAGCCGCCCACGCAGGATCAAATCCACACCGCGCAGGTCGCCGACGCGCACGACGCCAGTACTCGTCGAAGTGATCAGCGCTCCCTGCACTGCGTCGAGATCGATCCGTCCCTGGCCCCTCGCCGTAACCGCGGTCAGGCCCCACACGCCTCGGTAGCGATTGCCGGCGCTCGCGTTCGGTGCCGTCTCTCCTGCCGTCAGACGAACCGTGACCGTCGTCGCCGTGCGAGCGACGATCTCGTAGCTCGACAGCAGAGTTCCTGTCGCATCGAGGAACTCGATCGTCGTTCCCTCGATCCACTCGGGCACTGGATTCGACAGCGTGACCACCGCTCCGGCGACCGCGCTCACGGTCCCGGTGCCGAGGGTTGCGAGCGTCGTCGATCGCGCGGCGTTCCGGTCGAGGTTGTCGATGACCAGCTCGTCGGCGACTTCCACCCCGCCCGCATCGACTTCGCGGAAATAGACCGTGCCGGTCACACCCGTGCTGGCAGCGTTGTTCGCGCTTCCGCCGGCCGCCGAGATTTTGGTGCGGTCGAGCGTCAGGGTTCCGTAGTGGACCGCGATCCGCCCGCCGCCGCCGGCGGTCCAGTGCTGCGCTGCCCCGTCCGCGTGGATCTCGCCGCTGCCGGAGATCGTCTGGGCGTCGAGGCGCACGCTGCCGCCGGCGCCCGATCCGGTCGAGTTCTGCGTGCCATTGGCCAGCACCTTTCCGTTGAGCACGAGCGTCTGCGCCGCGATCCGGGCGATCCCGCCGCCCGCGTTGCAGTTGGTCGTGCAGGTCGCTTGCGAGTAATAGCCGCCCGCTCCACCCGGCTCATTCGGATCGAAGACGGAGCCGTACGACGCCGCTGAATCGCCGTACGTGGTGTGGATTCCTCCGCGGCCACCGTGGCTTCCACCCGCTCCGTTGTAGCTGCCGCCGGTGACGGTGTTCAGCCAGGTACGCCCGTATCCGCCAGTGCTCCCTGTGAAGCCGCGACCCGTGACGTCGACCGTGCTCGTGGCATCGACCGACATCGCTCCACTCACCTTGACCGTGAGGCGGTTGATGGTGGTGTCGGTCGTCGGCGAGTGCGTCAGCAGCGCCCCTTCGAGCGTCAGGCTGTTCGCGGCCACGAGGCCGTTCGCTTCCATGCGTCCGCGGAGGATCACGTTTCCGCCACGGAGGTCGGTGACGCGGACCAGCGAGGTGGCGGTGGTCTTGACCAGCGGCGTACGCAGCGCGTCCGCGTCGAGCACGCCCTGGCCTCGAGCGTTCACCGTCTCCAGGCGCCACGCACCGCGATACCCGTTTCCGGCCGAGGCGTTCGCCGCTGACTCACCCACCGCGAGACGGATGGTGACTGTCGTAGTCGTGCGGGTGACGATCTCGTAGCTGGAAAGCTGTGTTCCGGCCGCGTCGAGGAACTCGATCGTCGATCCCTCGATCCATTCCGGGACGGGGTTCGATAGCGTGACGATCGCCCCGCTCACCGAGCTCACCGTTCCCGTGCCGGTCGTCTGGATCGGCGTCCCGCGGCTCGCGCCGCGCTCGAGGTTGTCGATGACGAGTTCGTCGAGGAGTCGCGCGCCGCTTCCGTCGACCTGCTGCAGATACAGTGTGCCGGCCGCACCGGCGCTCGGCGCGTTGTTGGCGCTTCCGCCCGCGGCTGTGATCCTGGTCCGGTCGAGAGCGAGCGTGCGGTAGTAGATGGCGATGCGTCCGCCGCCGCCCGCCGTCCAGTGCTGCTGTGCGCCGTCCGCCCGGATCTCTCCGCCGCCGGAAAGCGTCTCCGCATCGATGCGCACGCTGCCGCCTGCGCCCGATCCGGTTCCGCTCTGCGTGCCGTTCGCGAGGAGCTTGCCGTCCAGCACGAGGTTCTTCGCCCCGATCCGGGCGATCCCGCCGCCCCCACTGCAGCCGGTGGCGCAGGTGGCCTGCGAGTAATAGCCGCCCGCTCCACCCGGCTCATTCGGATCGACGACCGAGCCGTAGGCCGGAGCCGAATCGCCATAAGTGACGTGCGTACCCCCGCGTCCACCGTGACTTCCGCCGGCTCCGTTGTAGCTGCCGCCGGTCGTCGTGTTCGGCCAGGTGCGTCCGAACCCGCCGGTCGCACCGGTGAAGCCGCGGCCGGAGACGTCGATCGAGCCGGTGCAGGAGACGAACACGCTCGACGTCGTGGTGAAGGTCAACCGCTGGATCGCGGTCGCGTCGGTAGCAACGTGGGTCACGATCGCGCCGTCGAGGACGATCAGCTTGTCGAACGTGTGGTTGCCGATGATCGTTGTCGTGCCGCCCTGCACGATCACGACTTTGTTGTCATACGCAGTGTCATTCGCCGCGATGGTCGTGTTGGCGGTGTTGACGCGGTCGCCCACCACGATGGTGAACGACGTGCCCGCGCTCTCCGCCGATCCGGCAGCGTTCGTGACGACGGCGCGTACCCCGATCGTGCTGCCCGCCGCAGTGCCGGCCGGGATCGCGTACAGTGCCTCGTAGTGATTGGCCAGCCCGGAGACTGCGGCGGCAGTGATCGCCGTCGTGGAGTCGCCGATGAACATCTCCACCTTCTGAACTCCATTCGAAGCGTTGCCGACGTTGTTGCCGAGAGCGAAGACGCGCAGCTTGGCCGTATAGCCGGCCGGATACATCGCCCCTTCGGTCGAACAGGCCCAGTTCACCACCGGCGCGTTCGGATCGGTGTTCGGCTGGATGCGGATCGTGACCGACGGCAGCGGCGTGAGGAAGTTGCCTTCGTAGTCCTTCGCCGTGAAGGTCAGCGTCTTCGTCACGATCTCCAGTCCGTCGACCGCGGGAACCGGCAGCGTTGCTACGTAGTCCGCTCCGGACTTCGCCAGAGTCACCGGCGTACCGCCGTCGATCTGAACGAACGCCTCCTTCACCCCCACCTCGGCATCCGTGAGCGTCGTGCGCACGGCAATCGTGTTGCCGGTGCCTTCATTGAACAGCGCGTTGCTGAGCGGCGCGACGATGACGACCGCAGGCGGAATCGTGTCCTTGAGGATGGAGACGAGCTTCGTCTCCTTCGTCGGTGTGCGTCCGGGATACCCATCCTCGACTGTCAGGTCGACGGTCATCGTCTGGTTGCCCGGCGTGTCAATGGGGATGGTCACGTTGAGTGACTGATTCGTAACGACGGCCGTGTTGGGCGTGTAGTTCGTGACGGCGGGCGTTCCCGTCCCGATCGTGCGGGTGAACGTGAGCCTGGTGACCTTCAGGTCGTCGTGTGCGGAGGCCGTCAATGTCACGACCTTGCCGGGATAGAGCGACATCGGCGCGACGGTGAACAGATCGATGATCGGTGCGGTGTTGGCGACGATGGTGTAGCTCATCGGCGCGAGCGAGAAGCTGCGGCCAGCCCGATCCGTTGCCGTGAGCGTCAGCGAAGCCGGTGCGAGCGCCGCGTCGGCGGGGACCGTGAGGGCAACCGACGCCGGGGTCGCTGATGCGGGATAGAGCACGTACGGGTCGTTGCGCACCGGAGTGACGGGCGAGAAGTTCAGGGCGACGTTCCCGATGCCGGCAGCCGAAGTCGCGGCGTAGGTCGTCATGAGAGTCGAGCCCTGAAACAAGGAGCTGCCGCTGGGGGGCGTGGTAAAGGCTTGCAGCGCCGGCACCTCGCCGCTGAGGATCAGCACCGCGGTTGGATGGATCGTCGCGGAGGCCTTGTCATCGATCACGCCCCCGATGTCGATTGGCGCATCGGCCCGAACCAGCGCGCGCGTTCCAAGCGTGAGCCGGTCGAAGCGAAGTGCTCCACTGAGAGGCGTCGCGCGGTTGAGGTGAAGCGATTGCGGGAAGCGTTCATCGAGACCGCTGACGAACAGCTCGCCGAGCACCTGGCCGGGTCGCCGGACGAAGACCGTCCCCGCGCCGCCGTCGAGGTAGCTGCGCGCTTCGACGCTGGTGATGTTCCGTCCGCCGCGAGCCTGAACCTGCAGGCCGATCGTCTCGATGTCGAAGCGATCGGACCCACGGACCGCGACCCTTCCGCCGCCGGCTCCACGCGCAGCATTGGTATCGCCGTCGTCGTCGCCGCCGTTTGCAGTCACCCGCGCAATCGGACCGATGAGGACCTGACTGCCGCTGATGTTCACGCTGCCGCCGGCGCCAGCATTGCCGTCGCCCACGCGCGGGTTTCCGTCCGAGCGAATCGCACCTGCGACGGCGAACACGCCGCCCTGCAAGCGGATGGCGCCGCCGCCCGACGCGCCCGCGTTCCCCGTCGAAGTGCCACCGCCACCACCGGCGCCGAGGTCCGTCGGATCGTCGATGTCGCCGTAGACGGCGTTCGTGACGCCGGTCTGAATTTCGCCACCGATGCCACCGTGGGAGGCCGCCGCGTTCGTCGATGCACCACCCACCGAAGTGTTGCCCGGGACGCGGCCGCGTTGATCGTTGTTCTTCGCGTTGGGATCGTCTGCGCTCACGCCCCAGCCGCCGAGGTAGCCGCGGCCGCTCACGTCGACGGACGATGCGCAGTCGGCGTAGAAGCGATCGGTAATCGTCAGATCGAGCTTGTGCTCCTTCGTCGTGGTCGTGGGCAGCGTTTCTACGCGCGCGCCGTCGAGCACGAGAAGGTTCTTCAGCGTCAGGGCTACGTGCGGAATGAGCCGCCCTGCCACGCCCCGCACGAGGACGCTCTTGTTCGCATACGACGGGGCATCGGCCAGGATCACTGCCTGAATGCGATCGTCGATCGTGATGTCGATGGCCACGGCGTCGAGCACGACCGGCAGCGTGATGTCATGAGTAGGATCTGCGTCGCTGATGACCGCCGTGAGCAGCAGCTGCTCGCCTGCAGCAGGCATCGTCAGGGACGTCGTGGCTTCGTAAACGTCCGTCGTTCCGACGCGCGTCGCGGGAATGGGATTGGCCACCCCCGGAACGTTGAACTTGACCCCGGTGACGGAGATGTCGTCCGTCGCGCGGACCTGCAGTTTCACGGGCAGCGTCTGCGCTGCGGGATAGACGGCCTTGTCGATCGGGCAAAGCCACGCACCCTTCGGCACCGTAGGATCATTCACGCCGACGTAGACGATCTCCGTACTGCGGCTGATGACGTTGTTGTTGTAATCCTTCGCCGTCATGGTCAGGGCGATGGTGGTGTCGACATTCTTCGCCGGGACGGTGATGTCGCCGGAATTGAACGTCCAGACCTGACTGCCCGAGGACGTGACGCGTGTGCTCGGCCGCACCACCCGGATGCTCTGGTTGTCGAAGGAGAACGTCACCTCGGACACGCCGGTCTCCAGATCGCGCACCACGGCCACGATCTGGTACTTCTGGCCGATGTTGTAGCGCGTCTGCGCCATTGGCGAGTGTCCGATGATCTCCGGCGCGATGGTGTCCAGGGTCAGGTCGAGTCCCGACGTCGCCGTCCCTTTCAGTCCGCGAACATCGGTCACTGTCGTGTTGAACGTCGCCCGCGTCCCCTGACGCAGGGTGCCCGGCAGATCGAAGGAGAACTGCGCCGGCGGCCAGGGGTCACTCACCTTGACGCGCGTGAGGTTCTTGACCTGCGAGATCTTGTACTCGGAACCATCGCTCTGCGTGGCGACCGCCTCGGTCTGCACCGTCGCAACGGTCCCCTCGTCCTCGAAGGTGACGCTGGCCAGTGCTTTATTGCCGGGGTAGATCGCGGTCGGCGGCGTGAGCGCGACCGCGACGTTCTGCGGCGCGGAGTTCGGCCGCAGCTGCCAAGTCATGCTCCCTGGCGTGCTCTCGTTGAAGGAGAGATCCGTGGCCGTGGCCTGCAGGGTCAGGGTCGCGCCGCTGGGCGGCGCGTCCGGGCCGACAAAGCGGTACGTCCACGGCGCGGCGGTAGCCGTGTAGATGTAAGTGGTTGTTGCGCCGTCGACGCGGAAGTAGTCGACCTTGGCGATGTCGGTCGCGAGCGTACCGCTGCCGCTTCCGTTGCGCAGATCGACGCCGAGGATGTACTCCACCCCCGAGATCAGCGGGAAGTCGGTCGGAACGGGAGACACCAGCGTGACGAACGGCTTCACGAGGTCATACGAGAAGAAGTGAAACGTCTGGGTCGGCAGGACGTTGCCCTGCAGATCGCGGATCCCCGAGAAGACGACGCGATAGAACGACTCCTGCTCGATCGGATCATTCGGCGCGAAGTACAACGCCAGGCCGGTGGCTGGATCGAGATAGGCGCGCCCCGGCTTCTCGGCGACGATCGCTGCATTCTCGCCAGCTGCGTTGAGCTTGTAGAAGCGGAACTGCCCGTTGCCCCCGGTCTGCCACGGAGCGGGGTCGATCGGCTCATTGAATCGGAACTCGAACGTCGTCGCCGGCAGCAGTGCCGACGCCATCGACGGGATCACCTTCAGGACCTTCGGCTCCGCATAGTCCGAGGTGATGAAGCTGGCTCCGCGCGGCGCGGGCAGTTTGTTGCCGGTGAGATCCAGGATGTTCCCGGAGACGATGATCCGGTACAGCGTGTTGCTGCGCAGCGGGAAAGCCTGCCCCTGCGGAGCGGCCGGCGGCTTCATCGTGACCGTGAACGTCCCGTCCGGGTTGGTGACCGACGTGAACGTCGTGGCCACCGGTGTGGCGCTGTCCGCGGGCAGCAACTGGAAGTGCGTCGTGTTGAGATAGCTCGCCTGGATCCGCTCGGTGAAGACCACGCGCATCGACGAGTCGGGCGAGACCAGGCTCGATCCGTCCGCAGGGAAGATGCTGGCCACCTGCGGAGGTGTGGCGTCGAGCTTCACCGTCGCTGCGTTGATGATCTGCGACGCTGCATTGGCCGGGATGCTCACCGTCTGCCGCGCTCCGACCGTTGTGTCATTCGGCCCCATGTAGGTGAGCTGGACCGTGCTGCTCGTCGGGATGCCCTGGAACGTGAACCGGCCGTTGGAGTCGGTCATCATCTCGAGCATCCGGCCGAACGAAGCGATCACGCGGGTCCCAACCGAAGGTCCACCCAGCTCTGCTTCGACGAGTCCCGTCAGGCCGGCGAAGGCGCCGAGGGCGATGGAAGCGACTGCCGATGTGGACTGGCTGGAGAGCGTGACGCTGGTGGAGCCCGAGAATGCATTGTCGACCGAGGTCACCTGCACGAACGCCGGCCCGAGCGGAATGCCGCTCGCGACACCGATGCCGCTGGAGTCCGTATAGACGGTGACAGACTTGCTGCCGCCCGACACGGTCACCCGGGCGTTGGCAGCCGGAGATCCGCCCTGCGTGACGCGCACCTCCACGACGCCATATGCCGGGAGCACGAGCTTCAGCGGATTGCTTGCGGAGCCTTTGGGGAAGACGTCGCTGGTGCTGATCTGGCGCGCTGCGCCGCCGAGCTCCTTGACGGAGATCGAGTACCGCTCGTTGCGGAACAGCCCCGGCATCACGAACTCGTTGCCCTGCAGGCTGCGCTTGAAGTCGTCGTTCCGCTGGTTGACACTGATGCTGACCACTGGAGCCAGAACATTCGAGCTGGCGCCGGCATCGTTCGGCAGGTACACGGAAACGTGCAGCGTCTCCACGGGCTCGAGCTCGAGGGCCACGAACGGATTCGGATTCGCCTGCGTCAGAAGCCTCGATGCGGTCGCACGGCGGTTCGAGAGCGTGTCCTTCGCGTCTAGCTTGAAGAGCCCTTCGCGAACACCTTCGAACACGAAGTCGCCACCGGCATTCGTGCTGGCTCGGGTCTGGAACGACTGCTCGGTGAGCGTGACGGGCGCGCCCGGCACTCCCCTGCCCGCGTCCTGCGGATCGGAAAGCTTGCCGTCGACCTTTCCACTGAACTCCAGGACGACGCTGACTTGCGCTCCAGTGATGGCCGTAACCGTGAAATTCGCGCTGGCGCCCGACTTTCCGAGTGCCTTCGAGTAGGCGTTGACCTTGTACGTTCCTACCGGAACCTGCTCGAATCGAACCGTTCCGTTCACATCGGTGGATGAGAGATCGAACGGCGCTACCCCGCGGATCAGGCTCACCTCGGCATTGAGGACCGGCGCATTCTGCGCATTCGGATCGAGCACGCGCACAACCACCGGCCCGAACCCTTCCGCCCCGATGCCCACGATGGCGTTGATGCGCTCCCCTTCCGTGCTGATCGTCCCGGTCCAGCTGCCGCGGATCTCCTGATTGCCGGGAGCGACGGCCGTGATGCGCAACGGCCCGGTGAAGATATTGTTGAAGCTGAACCGGCCGGCGCCATCCGCCGATGTCGGATCAGCAGTCGTGCCGAAGCTGCGCAGCGGGAAGTCGAGCTCGCGCAGAACGAAGTTCGCGAGCGGCACGGGCGCGTTGTCGGAGAGATCGCCCGGCGTATTGTCCAGAACGTTGTTGGCCGGGTTCTGAGGATCGAAGACTTTGTAGCCCGCGTACACGATGCGGCCATCGATGCTGCCCTGGGTGCGCATGACCACGGCCACGCCGTCCACCGGTCCGCCGGTCGGCGGAGTGCGCCCTTGCGCAAGACCGGTGCGGTACGTCCCTTCCTGCGTGACCTCGGCGATGACCCGGAACGAGACATTTGCGGCGACATTTCGGAACTCGAAGCTGCCGTCGGGAAGGGTCGTGTAGGTGCCGGGATTCTGCCGGCCGTCCTCGATGCGCACGGCGGCGCCGGGAATGGGAGTCCGGCCGTCGAGCGCGTAAACCACACCGCGCACGGTGGACAACTTGTTGAGCTGCAGGGTCAGCGACTGGACGTCGCCTTCGAAGCCGACCTTCCCCGTCAGGGCCGCATAGCCGTACACAGGATGCGCGCTGGCGACAATGAAGTTCTGAATGGCAGGAACGCCGGTGAAGGTCGCATAGCCGGCGATTCCGTTCTCGGACGTCGACCTGGTGACTTCCTTCGACGTCAGGCCCTGAGCTGCTTCGTCCCACGCCGGATAGGTGAGCTTCACATCGCCGATGACGTCGATGTCGGCGGCCATTTTCGTTCTCACCGTGCCCTGTCCGGGCAGGCGGAACGTCATCGCTGCTACGTGACCGTTGAACTCGACCTTCACGCTTCCGCTGACGGTCTGATCGCCCTGTGGTGCCACGCCGTTGCCGATCGCCCAGACCGTCGTGATCGCACCGACAGGAACGTCCGTGAGCTGATAGATCCCGTTGGGCTTGGCCTCGAGGGGCGTCGGCCCCTCCGGTGGGAAGCCCGGCACGATGACGCGATAGCCATTCGCCGGAAATCCGGCGGAGTCGACCAGTCGAATGCGCACGGTCCCCTTGCCGTAACCATCCGCGGTGGCAATGAAGAGCGGAACGAGATTCGTCCTCGTCGGATCGAGTTGCGGCAGTGTCGCCGTCACCGTCCGGGTCGTGATCGGGTCGTACGCCTGGATCTTCTTGAAGCTGGCCGTGACCGGTACGGACGTCATCACGTAGTGCCCGTTTGCATCCGCGGTGACCACCTGTCCCTTCTCGGTCTTCACCAGCGCGCCCGCCACCTTCTTGTAATAGGCGGCGTCGCCGGGATGCAGTGGGTCCTCACGAATGACGTCGCCTTCGATCACGACCAGCGCAACGGCGGGCTGCACGTCCAGCGTGAGCACGACGTCGCGCACTTCGTTTGCCGCGAGATCGAAGTCGAGCGCAGTGGCCTCGCGCGAAACACTCCACTCGGCCCCAAGGACCGTCACGAATCCGATCGGCACGTTGCGGAACTCGAAGCGGCCGGAGGAATCGGCGAAGCCTTCCATCGCGGCGTAGCCCTGCGAGTAGACGCCGAGCTGGGTGTAAGGAACCGCCGCGCTGGTGTCGCTGCGCCGCACTACACCGCGAATGGTGGCCGTTCCGGGGAACGGCCGCCGGAAGATGGAGAGATCCTTCTCCAGGAGCTGTCCTGCGGTGCGGATCTCCGAGGCCGCGTATGTGACGTTGCCGTCCTTATCGGTGGCGATGAACGTGAGCGGCCCTACCGGGAGGTCGGTGATGGAGTAGCGTCCGTTCGCGTCGGTCACACCTGAGCGGACCTGGTTGAACATCGTGCTGCCGATCACCACGCTGGCGTTGGGAACGACCTGGCCGTTGTCGTAGCGGACGAACCCCGCGGCGCTTCCGCGTCCCAGGAAGACCAGATTGACCAGGTGGACGCGGCCGGGCAGACGTACCGAGCCTTCCACGGAGGTCGACTTCAGATCGGGGGCCACCGCTTCGAGCTTGTAGGTGCCGGGAAGGTCGTTATCGATGTCGCGCGGGACGAACTCGAACAGGAATGCGCCGTCGGACGCGCGCGAGAGATCGTACTGAGGCGGCCCGCCATTTCTGCCGAGGGACAGCCGCACCTCGGCGTTCGCGACCGGCGTGTTGTCGCCATTCAGAACGTGACCGAAGATGATGCCGCCAGGACTGTTGTTGTCGATGACCGGGATGATCGGGTTGTTGAAGGTGACCGCAGTGCCGCTGAGCGGATCGACGAGCGGGCTGACGGTCATCGAATAGGCGGCGTTGGTGGAGAGGGCGTGGTCGAAGGTCACATTGGCGACACGGCCGCCGTCCTGCAACGCGGCCGAGGACATCGGACGCGGCCCCCGATAGCTGACTCCGTCTTTGTCGAGGACGACTTCCGCGGCCAGCTTCTGCAGCAGATCGACGCCCGCGGCGACGGACACGGGACGGTTCCAGAGAATCGAGACCTTGTGGCCACCCGGCTCGAGGTTGAGGTCCTGGCGCGCGCCGATGATGCGCAGCGGCTCGGGAGCGACCGCGGTGATCGTGCCGACCGCTGCGATGCCGCCCAGCTCATTGCGGAGCTCGAACGCGCTCGCGCCTCGCGTGACCAGAAGCGTCAGTTTCTTTCCGGCCGCGCCCGTGCCATCGATGTGGCCTCGCAGCACGGATCCGCCGGCGGTCGCCGGCAGAATCACGTCGAGTGTGAACGGACCATCCGTGGTGGGAGTGACGTCGATTTCGTAGGCACCTGTTGCTCTTCCCACCATCGCCAGCTCGCCGCCCTGGAACTTCGTCAGCTCGGCGAAAGGAACCTGCCGGACCCATCCCGCGGCAGCCTCGCTGGCAACTTCGAGCCGTGCATTCGATCCCTGAGTGCGTACGGTGAGCTTGCCGCTGCTGGTGACCGCGAGGAGGTAAGGCGCGCGCCACGCCGTCACCTTGGCGAACCGGGTCACGAAGTCGTCGAGCGTTCCGGCCCCGAGTCCGGCTTCCAGCTCGCGGGCCAGCGAGGCGGCGCCAGTCCGTCCACTTTTCTCGGCGCGCCGCAGGTCGTCCCACTCCCGCAGCTCGAGAGAGTTGCCGAGCAGGTCGAGCGACATGTGCGCGAGCGCGTCACGCGCGGGCTCGCCGAGAAACACTCGCTGCCCCGCGCGTGCCATGTCGATGGCGCGCTGGAAAACGTCGGTGCGGATGATGCGGGGATGTTTGGCCAGAGACGGCGTGAGCGGCGCGGTGGCCAGGCTGTAGCCGAGGCCGAGGAGCTGCAGGTTCGCCGAGACCATCGTCTGACTCAGGAACCGCGCGTAATACGGCATGACCAGCGTGGCAGGAGACAGAGGAATGCCGCTCTCGCTCACGCCCATGTGCAGTTGCACGGCGGCGGTCACGTTGTCGCCGTCCACGGTCCCCGCGGTGGCGAAGACATGGCCGGTGATGCCCGGTCGCAATTTGTACTCGATCGAGCGCATCTCGCCGGCCGGGATGGAAAGGTCGTGAGACGCCGGCGTTCCGTCCACGCGGCAGACGTTCGCACTGGGAGACTCAGCGCAGGCGGCTACACCATTGCCGACGCGGATGTTCTGCGTGACCGCGCTCATGTTGGTGATGAAGGAGTACGTCGAGTACTCGATGTCCTTGCGGACCGTGTCGGGATGCGAGAAGGTGACGTTGAAGCGGGGGTCGTGCACGATGACCGACGCGCGCACGGTCCCCTTCAGCGGGAAGTCGGCCTGCCCCGGAGCCTTGTACGTGGCGCGCACGTCGACTTCCACCGTGTGCGTTCCCGGGCGGAGTCCTTCCATCGTCCACTCGGCCTCGCCCTTGGCCTGGGCGACGAGAAAGGTCACGCCGTTGGTGGCGTCGACGATGGGAACGGCCTGATTGAACGCGACCGCGGGGATCGACTTGACGGTGCGCAAAGGCGCGGGCGGCTTGATCTGCGCCGTGACGCCATCGAGGATCACGTTGCTGCCGGCCGCCGCGCCATTGGTGACCATGACCGTGACCGCAAAGAACTGGTGCAGGACGGCCAGATTGTTCGGGATGATCAGCGCGGCCGGAATGGAGATCCGCCCTCCGCCGCCGCCACCCGAAGGTCCAGCTGGCGCCTCCGGCAGCTCCGCGCCGGGAGCGCCCAGCTCGAACGTGAAGATGTCCGGCGGGAACCACCGCGGAGGGAGGACCTGCCCCACCGGCGGCAACCGGTACGGAATGATCTCGGGGATCTGCCGCACTTCGTGCGTGCGAGGATCGATGATGACCGGGAACGGGATCTCGACGAGCTGTCCGTCGACGAGGAACGAGAAGGTGTACTCGTAGACGTCGTAGTTGCGCGCGTCCACCGAGATGCCCCGTGCACGAATCTCTTCCGGAGTCAGCTGCCGGACGCGGACGCTGGTCTGCAGCAGGTTCGAGACGGTGATCGTGGCCACCGCCGGCGTGGCCGATTGAAGGAAGTCGGTGCCCTTCATCAGCCGGATGTTCTGGAGGAAGTAGATCCCTTCGCGCGAGAGGCCAGGGATCTGGAACTTGTGGCCGGGCGCGGTCTCGAGGCGGATCGGCGTGTCGATGCCGGGGCCGCTCAGCTCACCGACAGCGAGCAGCCCTTCGACGAACTGGGCCTGGTCGTTCTGTTTCCCGCCGAACTCGGTCTGAATGGCGGCAGGGATGTCGACGCCGGTCGTGGCGGAGACGGTGACGACCTTGAGGCCGACGCCCTGAATCTGCAGATCTGCCGACGCAATCTCACCGGCATCGGCACGTCCCACGGCCATGAAGAGGGCCATGACCGTAAGGACAACGGCACGTGCGAGCGGATTCATAGAATGCCGGGTGCGAAGCTCACGGCTTCTGCTCCGTCGTTGCGGGACGCTCGATCAGGTCGAGCTCGCGATTGACCGCGTTCGTGCGGGACTCGATCAGGCGGGCGCCTGCCGGGATGGTCACCAGTTCGGCGGGAGGCGGCTCGCTGCCGACGCGGACCACGCTGCTCTTGAACTCGACCTTCTGCCCCTCGATGTCGTACCGGATCACGAGCTCGATCGGAAGCGCGTAGGTCGCTCCGGCGGCCGCTGAATCCGCGGACTGCGACGCGACGCCTGCCGAAGCCCGCGACGCAGCCTGCGTCCGATTCGCCGCGGCGGCGGAAAACACGACCTCGTGGTCGGGGCGCCGCACGGATGGATAGGCGGCGCCGATCAAAACCTCCAGCGCCTCCTGCGACAGCCTCACGCTCGGATCGACGCCAACCATGACCGCCTGCTGCGCATCAACATCTGCTTCGAAGAACTCCGCGGACCGACCACTCCTGGTCTGTGCGGGCGCGGCGCCGCGCACGGCTGCCCGTACTCTGCTTTCCGCGGGAGCAGCGCTCATCTGCGGTGCGGATCGCTCGGCGAGCCGCGCCAGGGCGTCGAATCGAGTGACGCTGTACGTGCCGGCGTCGCGATCGATCTGGATCAACTCGCCCTTCTCATAGTCGGCGATCGCCGTGACGCTGCCCTTCACCGTAATGAGGCGGTTGCCGTAGCCATACTCGTTCAGAACCGTCGTCTGATCCGAGATCGGGTCGTGGACCTGACGGGTGAGGTGCAGAGGCGCGGGAAAGAGCACCGCCGCCGCCGCGGCACTGGACGAAGAGACCGCGAGTACACAGAGCACCACCGAAGCTGCTCGCATAGAAGAGCCCTTAGTTAGACAATTGTGGAACGACTGCTGGACGGACGATTTGACGGAAAGATACGCGGTCGTTCACGCAAAGGCAACTAATCGATTTACGAATCTATGACGAAGCGAAGTGAGCAGGAAAGACGTCCCGGCAAGGCCGGGCCGTTACGCGGACGCCTCCGGCAGGATCGTGCTCCCGGGAAGCTGGAGTCGGGCGCGCGTCCCGCCGAGCGCGGAGGTTTCGAGCGTGACCGAACCACCGTAGAATTCGGCGAGATCGCTGACGATCGCGAGACCGAGCCCGGATCCCTGGACCTGCTGGTCGGCCCGGACTCCTCGCCGGAGCACCTGAGATCGGAGGGACGGATCGAGGCCCGGCCCATCGTCATCCACCGAGATGGCGAGTCCATCGCTGTCGATGGATGATGAAACGGCCACGCGGGAGCGCGCCCACTTGCAGGCGTTGTCGCATCCGCGGGGCGGGGTCTCAGAACCGCAGGGTGGTGCGGCCACGAAGAGCGGCGACCCCCAGCCGCTGGCCGCGAAAGCGGCTTCCTCTGAATGACGCCTGAGCCCACTTCGGATCGTGCGATGAATCGAGCATGGATGGCTCAGGTACGCTTGCTCTCGTGGCCGCAGCGGGAGGCGTCGGCACCGCGGCGCGTTCCCTGCTGGCGACGGCTCTCTCCGACCATGTTTCCATGACGTTTCCGCTCTGTACTCTGCTGATCAAAGCGCCGGCTCGTTCTGCTGGGCGAAGCCCCGAAGCTCCCAGGCCATATTGTCCCGGGCCTGGTCTTCGAAGCGTTGCCGCATCACGTCCGTGAAATAGATGCATGGTTTGGCGAGGAAGTCCCGCAGCACACCGTCTCTGGCTGTGCGAAAGACCTCGCCGGGAACCCAGGAGTACTCGAACCGGATCGCCTCCGCGTATGCTCGGTATCGCGCGCGCGGACTGCCGAGAATGGCCAGATCCGCATCGAGGAAAAGCCTGGCTCCCTCGTGTAGGTCTCCAGGATCGTGATCGCGCGTCGCCAGAATCATCTGCGTCACGCGATCGACGCTGGCGCGGGGAAAACGAAGATCGACCAGCGCCTCATGAGCCACGTCGGCGCTTCGCTCCTCGTTCGCACCGCGCCGGTCGTAGATGAGGTCATGGAACCAGACCGCCGCGAGAACCTCCTGGCCTGACTCGGGAAGCAACGCCAGCAACTCGCGGATGTGCTCGAGCGTGTGATAGCGACGGTGGGGCTCGGAGTAACGCGACTGCACCTCCCGCCACCACGCCTCGGTCGTGGCGCTGTCTGCTCCATGTCTCGTGGCGAGTGCGAGGAAGGCCTCGGAAAGATCACTCAAGATGACGCCCTCGAGTCATCGTCGCCCTTGTCCCCTGCTCCGTTGGCCAATCCTGACCGGAACTTCAGATAGGCGCGCGTCACTCCCGCCGGGTCTTCGATCTGCGGATAGTGGCCAATGCCGCGAAGTGTGACCACGTCAACCTCTGGCAGTTCCTCGCGCAACCGCCGGATCATGTGCTCGCCCGATACCGGGTCGTCCGGACCATGGATGACACGAAGGGGAACCTGCGCATGGAGGGCGCCTACCCAGCGCTGCCTATGAACGCGCCTCTCGATCATGTAGCGGATCAACTTGTGCGCGATGCGCTGGCCGCCGTTGAAGGCGATGAGGCTCCAGAACTCCGAAAGCTCCGTCGCCGTCGGTTTGGAGTGCAAGCCAAACACTTCGGAGAAGGAAGCTCCAAACCTCCGTTCTGTCATCAGCCGGCCTGCCAGAAAACCCACGCGGCCTGCCAGGATCCTCTGCGTCAGCGTCGGACGATGCGTCTCCGGGAAAAGACCTCCGTTGAGAAGACAGACCGACGCGATCGAGAAACCGGCGTCACCCCTTCGCTCGATGGATCTGGCCAGAAGTTCCTGCGCGACGGAGTCGCCGACGTCGTGCGCCAGAAGGTGCACGCGACGGACGCCGAGCGCTTCGAGGATCTCCTGGTACAGGTCCGCCTGATCCAGCAGAGAATATGGGTACCGCACCGGCTTGTCCGAGAACCCGTATCCGATCATGTCGATCGCAATGACTCGCCATCGCGCCACCAGCGCAGGCCACAAGCGATGCCAGTCCCACGACGCCGTTGGGAACCCATGCATGCAGAGGAGCACCTCCGCGTCGGCGGGACCCTCTTCGCGATAGAAGACGGAATGCCCTCGATGACGAAACAGGTGACCGCTTCGATGCCACTCTGCCAGGGTCGGGCCCGAAGTATTCACAGACGGTGAGGACATGAGCATCGAAACTGTACAGGAGCCTGACGACTCCAAAGCGAGTCGTCGAACGCCAACTCCCTGTCATCCTGCGCCAATGCGGCAGGCAACACCTTGATGGCACGGTTCAGCCGCGACATCGCGCAGGTAGCCGGTCAGAGCCGCCGTCGCGGCGCCCGTGGCAGGGCCTCGTACACGCCGCCTGAGGCAAACGCGTTGCGGGTGTGGAAGAGCTGCGCTGATTCGGCGTGGGCAAGCATGATCGTGACGAGACCTTCCCGTCGCATCAGCGTGCGACCGGCGTTGAGGTCGTAACGCATCGCCGCCAGCGTCGCACGTCGCTGAACGGCCAGCAGAAGATGATCCGCGCCGCCGTGAATGACAGCCGGCGGAAGGAGTGGATCGAGATCGCCGTGCGTCAGTTCGAAGAGCTCCAGCGTCTCTTGCACGAGGTACCACGACGCTGAGCGGCTGTGCGTCGGGGGCGACTGCAGCGCCGCAGAGACGAGACCACGGTGGCTGCGCCCGGCGACGGTGATGCGGGCCTGGTTCAGCGTGAGCGAGAATACGCCGTCCCCGAACCGAAGCGCGAGCGCGGCACCGAGGGCGATTGTGGCGTGCCCGCAGAACGGAACTTCGGATTCGGGAGAGAAGTAGCGCACGCGCCAGCCGTCGTCGAGAGGAATTGCGAACGCAGTCTCCGAGAACCCACCTCGGCAGCCACGCGCTGCATTTCGCTGTCCGGCGGGAGAACGTCAGCGATCACGACTCCGGCCGGATTCCCGCCGGCGTCGCCATCCGAGAAAGCAGCGATTCGTTGAACACCCATGGTGCCGTCAACGATAGCGCTTCGAGGCTGTCTGTCGGTGGGCCTCGTTCGGTTCCAGTGGACGGTGCGCTCTCAGCCCGCCGCGCAACCGCTCCCCCAACAACCGCGTCGCAGGCATGCCCGGCTGCTCCCGCTATCATTCACCCATCGACGTCTGGCTGGTGCGCTGCTCCTCGTTTGCCGAGGAGGGCGAGTCCGATGCGGAACTCTGGAAGCGCATCCCTCCGCATGAACGGGTCGCGATCGCCGAGCAGATGAGACAGGAGTGGCTGGAGGAACATGGGCGTGGTGACGAAGGACTTCGAGAATTGCTCACCGCACTTCTGCGTCGTGAAGTCCGATTCGTGATTCGTCGGAGCACATGCGCGTCCGCGTGCCCTTCATCGGCTACGACTCCCTGGTTCGCAACAAGACCGCCGCTGCAAGACCGCAGGACCTGGCGGATCTCGAGACACTGAAGCGATCGCGGCGCTGAGGGCAGAGACTTTTCGAGTGGCGATGCTCGGTGCAAGGAGCTACCACCCCTCCTGCCCCTCCCCCCGCACCTCGCCGGTGTACACGTTGAACCGCTCGTCGCGCACGAAGCCGAGGAGGGTCACGTTGAAGCGCCGGGCGAGATCGATTGCGAGAGACGAAGGTCCACCGACGAAGGCAACGCACGGGATGCGCGCGACGATCGCT